>JACMND010000095.1 GCA_014378705.1 Pedobacter sp.
AAAAAAATCAAATTCTGTTCATGCATATTATTGTGTGGGCTATTATTTTTTTGCTTCCTTATGTATTTAATAAATGGGATGAAAAGGGTGGAACATCTTCTGTTGATCCATATCGAAGCATCAAAACTGTTATCTATAAATTTTAATCTTGATGAACAACTTTAAATAACAGAATAATATATTTGTATACCAACGGTTCCCGCGAACAAAAAGGTGAACAAGGTTGAATAGTTTTTGTAAGTTATTGAAATTAAAATATTTAGAGCATTAAGTTCGAATCCTGTCATCCCGACCACAACCAGTTCATCTGGATTTAAAAGCCTCTAAATATCACTATTTAGAGGCTTTTTTGCGTTTAAGTAGTCCTTCTAAATACATCCTATTCCTCCATTCATGCGAACAGAAAGGTGAATAGATTTAATTTTTAGATTTGTTCACCAGAAGTATCGGATAATATTTAAGATCAATGATATTGTTTGCCAAAGGCCGGGTATTCCAGTGCTTATGAATAGCCACTGCTGTACCTAAAGCCGTAGCCTGCGCCATTGCCGCAGCATAAACCTCAATTTCTGGAAATGCTGCAGCCAGCAGATTCATATAAATGGCGTTTTTGCTGAAACCTCCGTCCACAAAAATCTTTTTAATCTCTGTACCTGTTATGATCATTTTTGTTGATGCACATTGCAACTTAACAATATCTGCAATGAGCTGGTGATAAGCCTCGGTTGCATTTTCAAAAACCGAGAGATCTCTTTGAGCAAATACAGATATTTTTTGATACCGCAGAAAATCTGCCGACGAAATTTGCAGTCTTATGTCTGCCCTTAACTTCTTCATCAATCCCGGTTCAAATTGCATGTTCCGGAATATACTACTGTTAACGTTAAAGTGAGCAGCTATTCTTTTTACCTGTTGCTCATGCTCAAAACCGGCAAAAAGGCGGGATGCTTTTACTGGTTTGCCTTGGTAGCTAATATACGCCAAACAATCCTTTCGAAGTTTTTCAGATGTTAGGGGAGTTTGATTAAATGGATTTAGACTGATACACCAGGTTCCTGTTGAAATCAAAATAAAAGAATCTTTAAAATTAACCAGATAAGGAATTAAAGCTGCTGAACTATCATGTAAACCTACCCCAACCTTATAACTCTTACCCATAAAAGAGGTTTCAATAATTGCATCTGAAGGAAATAAAGGTGCTAATTTCGACTCTATGTTTTCATTAAATATCCATTTATGATAGTGGTTTATTTTGAAATCCCAAAGATGGGTATGACACCCGATACTTGTAATATCAGAATAGAACTTTCCTGAAATAAGGAAACTTATATACTGAGGAAGATGAAGAACATATTTAACCTTTGCAAAAATATCCGGCTTCTGATGTTTTAACCTATACAATTGCATACCAGAATTTAAACTTCCGGATGCCTGAGATGCTGTTGCCCTGGAAATTTCGTTTTTACTTCCGTAAGTTGAGTAGAACTGCTTCTCAAGATATTCAGGGTAGGGTTTCAAATAATTGTATAAAGGAGCAAGCGGCTTGCCCTCTGCATCCAGATATACCAAACTTGCACCATAAGCAGAAAAGTTAATTGCCCTAATCTCGAATTTTTTATTTCTTAATACTTCGTTTAATGATTCAAAAACAGAAAGGCGGAGGCTATCCAGGTTTTCACAAACGTCCCCGTCTTCATCTATAGTTTCTAAAAACCGAGCAGATTTTTCATACACAATCTGGTACTGCTCATCAAAAAGGAAAAGCTTTTTATTGGTTTTCCCTATATCAAAGATGGCAATAACGGGTATTTTCATTTATGAAATACGATTTGTGATTTACGAATTACGATTCCTGAGTTCATTGCAATACCATCGTAAATCTAAATCTTAAATCCAAAATAATCTGCTGCTAAGGTTAATTGCAAGGCAATCTAAAATCTTAAATAATCTATAGTCCTGTTGCAAAGGTCACTGCTCCTCTTTCTCTTATCAAACGATCTCTTACTCTTAAACTTCTGTAAAGTTCTACCGGATTTAAGGATGCCCCGGAACGCAAACGTGCTTCTGCTACGATGGCTCTTACATCTGTTCGGAAAACCGACTGCAACAGCTCCTGGCATTTCACGGTATCATTTTCATCCTGTGCTTGTGACAGTGCTTTCCTGTCTACCAATAAAGCCTGCGCATAAGCGATCATGATGGCTTCAACTGACTGCATCAGATCTTCCAGCGGGTCTTTCACATTGTGTGATGCGTCTATCATCCAGCCTAATCCGGTAGCATGATCCATCCCTTTTGCATCCATACCTTCTACCAGTTCATTAAATATCAGGAATAGCTGGTAAGGTTTCATACTTCCGGCTGTAAGATCATCATCACCGTTTTTGGAATCATTGAAGTGGAAACCGCCGAGCTTACCCTCCATTAACAACAGAGATACGATCTGTTCTATATTAGCATTGGGCAAATGGTGGCCAAGATCAACCAAAGTAAAGGCTTTAGGACCTAATTTACTGGTATAAAGCAATGATTGTCCCCAGTCTGCCACAGTATTAGAGTAAAAATTAGGTTCATAAGCTTTATATTCCACAAACATTTTCCAACTTTGTGGTAAGGCAGCATAAATCTCATGCAGGCTTTCTAAAGTATTTTGAAATGCTTTACGAAAATTCAATTGTCCCGGAAAGCATGAACCATCGGCAAGCCAAACGGTTAATGAATTTGAACCTAGCTCCACTCCATGTCTGATCACTTCAATATTATGTTCAACGGCTTGTTTACGCACAGCCTTTTTCACATTTTGAAGAGAACCAAATTTATAGCTGTGCTGCTGATCTTCCTGATCCTGAAAAGTATTCGAATTCATGGCATCAAAGCGCAATCCCTTTTGTGCTGCCAATGATTTAATGGCATTGTAATCTTTAGGAATATCCCATGGAATATGCAATGAAATGGCTCCGCTTGATTGGTTTAAATGATGCAAAAGACCGATGTCTTCTATTTTTTCTTCCAGGTTGCGTGGTTCGCCACCACCTGAGAAGCGCCCGAAACGTGTTCCTCCGGTACCCAATGCCCAACTGGGTATAGCGATCTGGAAATTAACCAGTTTTTGAATCACCTCCTCTATACCTCCGGTTTCTGAAGATATATAATCAAGTTTTTTTTGATGGGCCGCACCAAGATCGCTGTTATGTTGTTCTATCTGATATTTTTCTATTACCATGATTACACTGATATAAAATGATTACCCTGATATAAAAATGATTACACCGATATTATTAAATGATTACACTGATTTTAAATAATTACAATGATTTTAAATATTTTAAGTACCTAAAAAGAATCTGTGGAATCTTCTTCAATCTGTGTAATCATCTATCTAACAAACGCCGACGCTATTCCGCCATCAACATTCAATACATTTCCTGTTGATTTATTCAATAATCCTCCTGTAAAAGCAAAACAGGCATTGGCAATATCTTCAGGAATAATAATCTCATTCAGCAGCGAACGTTTTGCATAGTAAGCAGGAAGTTCTCCTACCGTGATACCGTAAGCCTTGGCCCGGCCTTCTGCCCAGCCACCTGCCCATATATTACTGTCAGAAATTACAGCATCCGGGTTTACTACATTCACACGGATCTTATCTCCACCCAGCTCGGCAGCGTTTAACCTGCTTAAATGTAATTGCGCCGCTTTCGCTGATCCATAACCTGCATTGTTAGGCCCTGATACCAGTGCATTTTTACTAACAATATTAATTACATCCCCGCCTGTACCCTGTTTGCGCATAATCGCAACACCGGCTTGGGTAATTTTAAACTGGCCTTTCACCAGCACATCGTATAATAAATCCAAATCTTCATCTGTATGATCTTCAATGGATTTAGATATGGATAATCCTGCATTGTTTATAACGATATCTACTCCGCCAAAGGCCAGTGCGGCAACTTCCAGTGCCTGCTCAATCTGATTATTGTTAGTTACATCAAGTACCACAGTTGTGTAAGAATCCTTTCCGTATAACTTATTAAATTCTTCTCCCGCAGCTTTAAGCCGCTCTGCGTTCATATCGTTCAGGATCACTACGGCCCCTTCATCCACGAATTTTTTGGCAATGGCCTTGCCAATCCCACCTGCGCTCCCGGTAATTAAAGCAATCTGGCCGGATAAGGCTTTGGGCTTAGGCATCCGCTGAAGTTTGGCTTCTTCTAACAACCAGTATTCAATATTAAATGCTTCCTGACGGGGCAGTGAGGTATATTCAGATATTGCTTCCGCACCTTTCATCACATTGATGGCGTTGGTGTAAAACTCTGCCGCTACACGGGCAGTCTGCTTGTCTTTCGAAAAAGAGAACAAGCCCACTCCAGGGTATAGTATAATAACCGGGTTTGTATCCCGAATGCCAGGACTATTTGCATGTTTGCAGGTTTCATAATAATCTGTATACATTTTACGGTAAGCCTTAAAAACAGGATCCAGATGCTCTTTTATTGCTTTTACATCCGTCAGATCCTGATCTGGTTTTAAATCAAGCACCAGCGGACTGATCTTGGTTCTCAAAAAGTGATCTGGACAGCTGGTTCCTAAGGGCGCCAAGCGATCCAGATCTTTGGAATTGATAAATTCCAGTACCCGGCTGTGATCTGTAAAGTGACCAATCATTTTCCCCTCGCTGGAACAGAATCCTCTGAGAATGGGCGCTAAGGCGGCCGCCTGCTTTCTCCGTGCTTCGGGTTCTAAGCCTTTTACTTTTTCGCCGCCAAAGGCCTGCCCTTTTTTATCATAACTTTGTTCAAGATATTCTGCACATTTTTCTATGACTTCCAAAGTGTTTAAATAACTTTTATAAGCTGTGTCTCCCCAAGTGAACAAGCCATGAGAACCCAGCATTATCCCGCGGATACCCGGATTTTCATCCAAGCATTTTTTTAGTTCTAAACCCAATTCAAAACCCGGTTTTTTCCAGTCCACCCAGCCTATCTGCCCGTTAAACAATTCTTTTGTGATCTTCTTCCCATCCTTTGCCGCAGCTATAGCTATTGCAGCATCCGGATGTAAATGATCGATATGTTTAAATGGTAAAAAACCATGTAAGGGGGTATCAATAGAAGGCGCTTTGGAAGCCAGGTCATAAATGCAATGATTGAACAACTCCACCAT
>JACMND010000096.1 GCA_014378705.1 Pedobacter sp.
TATGCGGATCAGCGCTGGCTGATATATGATCTAAAACGTGATTACGGGATTTATTACGACCTCTGCAAAGTTGATGAAGTGACCTTAAGTTTTTCCGGGAAAACAACTGGTACCGCGGAAAACAATATATTATTTCATGAAGATGAAAACCTGTATCAAACACTCTGGAAAGATTATTTTAAGCACGTTAACATCAAAGAACGGAAAAATAACAAGCTCCATTTGCAGCATGTGCCCAAACGATATTGGAAACATCTTACAGAAAAACTATAAGCGTATTGACAAACTTTTATCAGGAAATAACATATTTTAAAAAAGTATTAGTCAGTCATCATTCGAAAAGTAAGATTAATACGCGGCTGAGTAACTTTTTTTGATTTTGGCAAACTGTGCATCCAGTTGCTTTGGGTGGTATCTTTCATAACCAATAGACTACCGTTTTCTAGGATTAAGGATATGCTTTCCTTATTTTTTTTGTGTTTTAAAACAAATTTTCTTTCGGCTCCAAAGCTGAGAGAAGCAATTACTGAATTTTGCACCAGCGATTTTTCATCATCGCTATGCCAGCCCATCCCTTCATCTCCATTGTGATACAGGTTTACAAGGCAGGAATTAAAATTGGCTTCTGTTTTTTCTTCCACTTCTTTTTTCAGCTCAAGTAATTTGTTTGTCCATGGCAATGCTTCTTTAACAGTATTTGAATATTTGTATGAATATGGTTTATCGCCATACCAAGACACTTTTCTTTTGGTAATGATGCGTCTTCCAAAAAGAACAACCTCGTCATTTCTCCAGGCTATGCTCGCTGATAAATTCTTAAAGAATGCGTCTGCTGCCAACACAGAAAAAATTCTACCGAAGTAGTTAACTGTTCCATCAAATGGAAGTAAATTTAGATTTTGATTATATAGTTGATTATTGAGATTCATGCTTCGATTAACAAATTTTTTTAGGCACTTCAATAAAATACACTTAACATCAAAACTTGTTTAAAGATTTGGCTAACCTCTTAAGTTAAAGGGGCAGCAGAGTGTTGAGCAATTGTTTAATTTCTATAAAGCTTATCTCTAATTTCTTTCCAGGTAATTACTTTAATATTTTGTTCTTTAATAAGATCGCGACATTTTTCACTGGTAAAAAAATCAAAATCGGCCTGTCGCCATGCTGCTCCATATTCCGGATGATCAACTGTTACGGCCTGCATTTCGGCGTTATCGTAAGCCGCGTGAAGTAAAATGCAGCTCAACCCGGGTTGCAATGATTTGAGAACACCGGTATAAAAATTATCCATGCCGTTATTAAAATCTTTGGGTTCTGCCATAAATATTTTATCAACTTCCACCTCTTTTTCACTAATATATTTACTTAAATCAATGTTGAACGCTGCTTTAAATCCATCTCTGTTTAACATTACAGGAATTTTATAATCCCTGCCCATTTTAATAATAATCTGAAGGTATTCAGGGCTGGCGTAAAGACTTCCCATGTGAGAATCTAAGTGAGTTGGGTCGATGCCAAATTGTTTGGCTCTTTCTATCTGTGCCCTTATTTCTTTTTCAACTTCTTCTACACGACCAAACTTGTGTAAACTGTCTACGGCGCTATAAAAATAACCGTTTTTATTAACCAGACTAACGGCCTGGTTAACTGGTGTTACGGTTCCCCATTTATAATTTTTCCATTCGCTGGTTAAGGTAAGGTGTAAGCCAAAATCTGCGTTCGGATGAGTTTTTGCATACGCAGCAACATCGCCCATCCAGGGGCAAGGCATCATGATACTTCCGGAACTTACACTGCCTTTTTCCATCGCAAAAAAAGTGGCTGCGTTTTCTGATTGCGAAACGCCCATGTCATCGGCATGAATAATTACCAGTTTGGTTTTTTTTGAATATCCCAAACGTTCCTGAATTGTTTTTTGTTGAGCGCTGGCGGTTATTAAAATCGTTAAGCAATAAAATATCGCGAGTAATTTTTTCATAAAGCTTTTAAAGTTGTGAGTTAACTAAATCTTCGAAAATTATAAAAATTATATCATTTAACTAACAGGTTACTTTACCAAAAGTGCCGCAGTTTAAATTTTAAGGTTTATTGTTTGCGGATTAGCAGTATTTCATCATTCTCAATAGGAAGATACCCGGTTTCATAACAGAAAAAATAAGTTTTGCCGGTTTGGGTTTTGTAAATATTGGTGTAATAATCAAAGTTAAAACCTTTATTAAGCAATATTTTGCGGCTGACTTTTATTTTGCCTGCCGGATTTAAAGCGTCCATAATCCTTCGGTTTTTTTTTAAAATAGAATTAACCTCTCGCATAAACAATGTGTTTTCACTCTGCTGACGGTTATTAAAATTACTACGGCATTGATCATCACAAAATTTTTTATCAGAGCGGCCTCTCAATTCTTTATCACAGTCAAGACATTGTTTAGATACTATCATGTGTTTAAGATCATAACCGAGCTACGTGAATTAATTTAAATATAGCATATCCGTTTGTAATCGTTTATAATCGTTTACTTCTGGTTAGCATCCGGTTAATTATAGTAGACCATTGCATCTTTGTTCTGTCAATAGCAAGGAGCTGTTGTTCGTTAAACAAACAAAAACTTAATTTTAAGATCATGAGTAATTTAAGAAACAGTGTTCGTCTGGTAGGATTTTTAGGCAGCGAGCCTGAAGTGAAAGTTGTAGCCAACAAAAAAATGGCAAGGGTTTCCATTGCAATAAATGAGTATCACAAAAACGAAAAGGGAGAAAAAGTCGAAGAAACCCAATGGCACAATTTAGTGATGTGGGATAAAACCGCCATTCTTGCCGAAAATTTTCTCCATAAGGGCAGTGAGATCAGTATTGAAGGAAAACTAAAAGCCGGAAGTTATACCGACAAACAAGGCGTAGTAAAATACTTTACAGAAATAATTGTTAACGAGGTTATGTTTATGGGATCAAAAAAGGAAAAATAATTTGTTGGAATTTTAGTAGATAAGGTGAAGATCAAATCAAACAGATCTTTTCCTTATTTCTGTAAGTTTCGTTGTAAAATCTAATTGAAGTTTTCAAAACTTTTCCGGGTAAAAACTCCGGGCATGGCATGGTTTCCCTGTGTAAATCTAAATTCAATTGCGTTTATTCCGGGGACTTCAGTTAACGAGTACGTGGCCTCCGCAAGGTAAGACCTTGCCCCAGTTGAACCCATTTCGTTAGTCAGATAGGAAGCATTACTGATTTTTACAACCGAGGTATTTTTTACACGGGTTACAGCCTCTAATTTAATTTCAGGATATTTTAAATTAAGTGCGTCAATTAAATCCTGTTCATTCAAATTTTTCGGGTTACCTGTTGGGTTTTTCTTTATTTCCAAAAGCTGGGTACTGTCATTATAAAGGGCTATCCAGGGAACATCCAGTGTTTTGCTTGAATTTTTTACAGAGGGTGAGACCTCAACTTTAGCATTCTTTTTTATGGTTGATTTCTGTTCAACGGGCTTGTCTGTCTGGCAGGCAGATAATAGTATCAGGAATAGGAGTACAAAGAAATTATTTTTGTTCATCACTTAGGGGTTAATTACCGCTACAGGTATAACTTTTCCGTTAAAGAATTTATGGCCTGTCAGGGCGAAATCAGCTATATATTTCCCCATTTCATAAGCCAAAACAGGTGATTCATAGTCCGGAAAAGCTTTTTCAAGCATTTCGGTTTGCGCAGATCCCAAAGCAAGGCAGTTAACTTTGATCTGGCGTTCCTCAAACTCAAACGCTAAACATTCAGTTAAGGTGTGCAATGCTGCCTTACTAGCAGAGTATGCCGCCAGACCCGGGAATTTTAAACTTCCTTGAAAACCTCCCATACTTCCAATATTTAAAATGTGTGTTTTAGGTTTCATTAAAGGCAATAAATTCTGGATCATTTTTACATGGCCAAGCAAATTATTTTGAAGCATTTCGGCAAAGTCAAGTTGTGCGAGTTCTTCAAAAGGCTTTTTAATAAGCGAACCTGCGTTATTAATTAAAATATCTACAGATCCTAATCTGGCTTGAACAAATGGAATTAAACCCGTGATATAATCATCATGTACAATATCAAATTTAACAGGGTAGAGGTTGCAATCAGGGTTCAGGCTGGAGGCAATGTCTAAAAGCCGTTGTAATTTATCTTCAGAGCGTGCTAAAGCAACGACAAAATTATCGTTTGATTGAATTAATTCTAAAACCGCTTCAAAACCAACGCCGCTGCTCGCACCGGTTATAACAATATTCATACACTTAAATTTTGCTGTTTGACAGGATTTTTAATTAAGTAAAAGCCATCATTAATTAGTTTGGTATATTCTGGTTCGGTGGCTGCCTTCATTTCTAAAAAAATTCTGATTTCGTTTTCAAGTTCAGGCATAATCGCTTCATGGTGTATTGTTTCCAGAATTTCCATTGAACAAAGCCAGTCGGTACTAAAATTTTCTTTAAGCTCTTTCCAAACCTCTTTTAAAGTAGAGAACTTATTTTGATTCTCCCGAATCTCTCTTACAGTCTGGTATAACTTATGAAATTGTTGTGTTTTATGATCATAAACCAACTCCCGAACAGTTGGTGTATTTGAAATGAGTGAAATTTCTTCAAAAGCATCTTTATCAGCAGCCCCGCAAAATACAGAGATAATTTTTTCACCTAAAGCCATGTCATAAGTTCCCCATGATGGTTCAAAAAAGATTTGTCCGGTTTCATCCTTTACCGTGCAATCTTTAAAGCTGATTAAAAGTGTTTTACCATTTTTACGGGTCGTTCCTGTAACCGTCCCTGAAACTGTAAATCCGCTTTCAAATACTAAATTTGCACTTTTCCCTTCTGTTAAACTAAGATCAGAAAGTTCTTTGTCAGACAGGTTTTCAAGAGGTTTTGTTAGTCCTTTTAATTTTCCTACCGGGGATGAAAAACCATCTGAATGAGTATGTTTGCCATGGTTAGGTAATTCCTTATCATCAAAAGCCAGAGCTGTGTTAGAGGAGGATTTAATAAAATTTACCTCGTTGTTAATTCCTATACCAACATCCGTAAAAACACCGCTTATTTGTAAACCTGAACTATAAACTGCAGTACAAATATTTTTGCATTCTACGGCTTTTAATAAACCTTCCATTCCTCCAACCCTGTATGCCATTGTATTTGCAAATTCTTCCAATACGTCAATCAAGTTTTGAAAGTTATGTGTAACAAAAAGTTGAGGCTGTGTTTGAGTAATATCAAACGGGTAGTTTACAGCATCTTTTGTGTAAGGAAGTTTTTTAATATCAGGGCTCATAAAGCCGGCACTTTCACCGATTGAAGAAAGCAATCCGGCACCATAAATTTTAGGGTTTTCCAACGAGCCAATCAGGCCGTATTCAACAGTCCACCAATGTAAGCGGCTTAATAAGGCCATTTCTGAAGGTTCGCCTAAATTGCTCTGGCAGAAATCAACTTTCTTTTTGGCTTTATTTATTTCTACAATATCTGCATCGGGCATTTCTTTTAAAATAGAAAGATGGCGAATGGCTTCATATAACTCAAAATCTCTGGAGGAGAATACGGCTTTAGCACCGATAGAGCCAAAATAACTGAGGTATTGATGGTAATCCGTATCGGCAATAATAGGAGCGTGGCCTGCAGATTCATGAATGATATCCGGGGCTGGCGTATATTCAATATGATTAATCTGACGAATATCTGCAGCAATAACTAAAACTCTGTAAGCCTGATATTCCATAAAAGCTGCCGGAGGGATAAAGCCATCAACAGTTACCGCACCCCAGCCAATTTTAGCTAAAGCATGATT
This sequence comes from Pedobacter sp., assembly GCA_014378705.1. Classification (GTDB taxonomy): domain Bacteria; phylum Bacteroidota; class Bacteroidia; order Sphingobacteriales; family Sphingobacteriaceae; genus Daejeonella. The sequence continues at coordinate 5,806 of JACMND010000096.1, forward strand.
CATATCTTTTAAATCAGGAATACGTTCAATAGTTAAACCAGCAGCTTCAAGCCCGGGGATGTAAGGGTAATAGGCTACATCTTTTAAATAACTATAATTCTGGCGCATCACATATCGCCATACCGCATGATCTACGGGCGTGTATTGATCATAGTGCTGCTCAACAATAAATTGTTTAAGGTGCCTGGGTAATTTGGCAACTTGCGGATTGTTAAAATTGTTAAAACAGTTCATTTGATATGGTTGGTTGTGAGTTGAACACAGGCATAAAATTAATAAACTTTTATCCTCTTTGTTTTCAATTAGTGAAAAGTGATGATCCTAAGGGTTCAATTCCGAAAGATCAGGGACTTCTTTCAGGTTTCCCTGATCGCCGCCTGTATCTTCTAGTGATTTCGGATTTATAACAAAATACATTCCTGAAAGAGAAACCAGGGCAGATGTGCAATAAAAAAGAAGGCTGATGGTGACACCTATATGTTCGTTGATTTTAAATACGTCGGCACCGTATAAAAAAACCATTTCCCGTGCACCTAAACCTCCCATGGTAAACGGTATAACGGCCACCAGCGATGAAACCAAAAATATAAAAAGATAGGGCGAAATCTTCCCATCAAAATGAAGTGCGAATAAAAGGAAGATCACGCAAATTACCTGCATGGATTGAACCAAGATAGCTTTTAAATGAGTAGATATAAAATAATGGCTATACTCTATCAAATACCGTTTCATGAAAAAATAATAGGCTATACTGGCTATTATTACTACCAGTATGGGAATCCAATTGGGAATACCAAATTGAGGGATAAAAATAATAAGAGCCGATATAATAAGTCCCAGAGCCCAGAAACCACTTAAGCGGTCAAAAAAAATAGCTTTAAATAATTTCCCCGCTTTAATTTCCATACGCTTTCGCAGATAAAAAATTTTATAACCATCTCCGCCGATTCCACCCGGCAAAAACAAATTATAAAACATTCCCAACAGATAGATTTTAAAGTTAAAGATGTTTGAAATATTAAGACCAATTCCTTTAAAAAATGAATTTAATCTTGAGGCGGTTATTAAAGTGGAAATTAAAAAAGCAAGTAGCGCAAAAAAAAGATAAAGCGGGTTTGCTGTTGAGATGGCGTTTTTAAGTTCATTCAAATCAATTTTCCTGAAAACTAGATACAGTGATACTCCGCTTATTGCTATTTTTAAAATGAGCTTAACAATGCTCCATAATCTTTTTTTATCCATTAAAATAAATCGTAACTTTTTGTTTTGACTTAAAAAGCTCTATTCTTTAGGCCGCCAAATTACCAAATTTAATAAGTAAATATTATTTAACATGTAATAGAAGACAGATGTATTGTTTCGTGAGTTTCTGTAAACCTTATAAACCAAAAGAGAGATTTGCTTTGGCAAATCTCTCTTTATTCAGATTTAAGTTATTTATAAAACGGCTGCGTTGACATTAGCAGCTAGGAAGTTAATCATCGCAACTTCCTTATTATTGTACTGAGAGATATAATCTTTTTGAGGTCCGGCAATAAACAAACAGGTTTTATCTTTTACTTTTTTAATTATCTGGCTTGTAATTTCCAGAGGTAAAGCCGGGCAACCATGGCTTCTTCCTAAACGACCATGTTGGTTAATAAATTCCTGACTTACGTATTCAGCACCATGCAATACCACCGAACGGCCTTTGGCATTTGAATTAAAACCTTTGTCCATACCATCCAACTTCATTGATAGCCCGTGCTTTCCAAAGTAAGTATCACTGGTTACATAAAAACCAAGACTACTTTGATGGGAATTTTCAAGGTTTGAAAATTTATCGGCCATGTCTCCACCACTTCCCTGGCCATGAGCCACTAAAGTGTGATAAAGTAATTTTTGGGAAGCAAGGTCAATAATCCAAAGTCGTTTTTGGGAACTACTTTTATTTAAATCAACAATAGTCAGCAATTGTTTATTTGAAAGAAGGTTGGCACTTTTTAAATTTAAATAACCAATTACCGCTGTTTTAAATACATCGTAATTCAAATCTGTATTTTTTGTATTTAAAGTTACATACACTTGTTTGATGTAACTTTCAAACTGCTGATCTGTGCTAGCTGAATTAGTTTTCTCATTAATAAAGGTTGATTTTATACTTTGATTGGCGGTAGTAAAATTCTGATTAATGTTACTCCAGCTAATAACCGTAAAGGCAAATAAGATAGATAAAAGAGTAAAATTTCTAACGGCTTTTTTTTGCATATAGTAAGAATTAATTCTATTACTTTTTCTTAATATGTGATTAATTGATGTCTGTTTTAAGTTAAACTTTACTTGCAAAAGTACGGTATTGTATGGGTAACAATGTCATGTTTAAGTTTAAAAAGTCTGTCTGCATCTGTTCATTCATCATAATTGATTTAAGGGTAACGCCAGAAATATGTTAAAAATTACAAACTGGTAAAAATTTAAGCGGTTTTGTCCGAAGTTAAAATACCGTTCATGTTACTTTTAAAAGGGCTCTCAGATATTGATTTTGAGCTGGAATAATAGCATTGTAAAATGCTGTCCATAAGCAATGGGTTATGAGAAACTTCGTAAACTTTTTTCTGATTTCTTTTTTCAATCAAGCCTGCCAGGGGCTGTTCCACATTATTAAATACTGCAAAGGCCTGTCTAAGTTGTTCATCCCAAAACGGGTAAAAGTTTAAAAGATCATCTGGCAAAGCTTGTTTACGGCTGCTACCTGCTTCAGGGATACAATTAAAAGGTTCTGTAAGGTTCAGATAACCATAATCATCAGTTAATTCTTCACCGGCAATAATATCGCGTACAGCAATTTCAAAGTTGTATGCCGTAGAAATGCAATTAGAGAGGAAACTATGATTTACAAAACGAGAATGGTCCCAGCATAAAATAAAGTTACCAGCGTTGTCACGGTAAGAATACGTATCAACAATATTTTGAAACACAGGTTCAAGTTTATGAAGCCGTTTGGGAGTAAAAATTTGGTCTAAGGGATCTGCTGCCCAGGTTATGGTCCCTTTTGGTATAAAGTGAGTAGCTACTACTCCAAAACCAATCTGCGGGCTTATAAATTGAAGATTCGTATTCGGATGAATCATAGAATCATAAAATAATCAAGCGGTAGACAGTATAATGGTTAAACTATCAAACTGTTTGATTAAAGTTACATTAAGAAAGCAGATTTTTCCAGCTTACAAGTTCTCCGATGATATTTTTAAGGTCTTTGGTTAAAACGCGTTCTTGTTTCATGCTGTCGCGATGGCGGATGGTTACCGTATCATCCTCTAAACTTTGATGGTCTACCGTGATACAAAAGGGGGTGCCAATTGCATCCTGACGGCGATAACGCTTGCCTATCGAATCCTTTTCATCATATTGCATATTAAAATCGTACTTCAGTTTATCCATTATCTGCCTGGCTTTTTCTGGCAACCCATCTTTTTTAGTTAATGGCAAAACTGTTGCTTTGACAGGAGCCAAAGCCGGATGAAGGTGGAGTACTGTTCTGGAATCCTGCCTTTCGTCACTACTTAAGTCTTCTTCCTCGTAAGCGTTGCAAAGGGTTAATAAAAATAGGCGGTCTAAACCAATTGAAGTTTCAATAACATAAGGAATGTAGTTTCCGTAAGGTTTGCCTTCTTGGTTTAGGTCATTATCAAAATATTGCATTTTTTTACCGGAAAATTTTTGATGCTGACTAAGATCAAAATCAGTACGGCTGTGTATTCCTTCTACTTCTTTAAATCCAAATGGGAATTCAAATTCAATATCTACGGCAGCATTTGCGTAATGCGCTAATTTGACATGATCATGAAAGCGGTATTTATTTTCAGGAGTTCCAATGGCCAGATGCCATTTTAAGCGGGTTTCTTTCCAGTGTTTATACCATTCCATTTCTGTACCAGGTCGAACAAAAAACTGCATTTCCATTTGCTCAAATTCACGCATCCGCATAATAAATTGCCTTGCGATTACTTCGTTACGGAAGGCCTTGCCAATTTGTGCAATGCCAAATGGAATCTTCATCCTGCCAGATTTCTGCACGTTCAGAAAGTTAACAAAAATACCCTGGGCGGTTTCAGGGCGCAAATAAACTTCGTCTGAACCTTCGGCCATTGCGCCCATCTGTGTGGAAAACATCAGGTTAAACTGCCGCACATCGGTCCAGTTGCGGGTGCCAGAAACAGGGCAAACAATTTGATGTTCCTCAATTAAGTTTTTCAAAGCAGAAAGGTCATCCGCTGTCAAGGCTGCATCCATGGCTTGCTGTAAGATCTCAGCTTTCTCCTTTTTACCTTCAGATTCGTATTTCGCAATTTTATCCTCAATCAAATTATCAGCACGATATCGCTTCTTCGAATCTTTATTGTCAATCATTGGGTCGGCAAAACCATCTACATGGCCGCTGGCTTTCCAAATTTTGGGATGCATAAATATGGCCGAATCCAGCCCCACGATGTTTTCATTCATCTGCACCATGCTCTTCCACCAGTAGGTTTTTAAATTGTTTTTCAGCTCTGCGCCTAACTGGCCATAGTCATAAACAGCACTTAAACCGTCATAAATCTCGCTAGACGGAAATACAAAACCGTATTCTTTGGCGTGGCCGATCACATTTTTAAAAAGCTCGTCGTTATTTTTACTCATAATGCCGCTAAGATAGGCTGATTTGAGAATAAGAATTAAGAATTGAGAATTAATAGAATAAGAGAGGTTTTAACTAGGAAGATTAATTTGCGAGTTGAGACCGTACAAGCCTTATATCAATTTAATTAAAACATACTTTCATTCCCGTTTTCTCGTAGACAAAAAATATCTTAAAACTGGTTATTTATCTAAAAATTTATTCTGAAAACCATTTATTATCGCAGGTGTTAAAATGCCAGTGATTGGTCTTAAAGCCATTTTACAAGTTTAAAATCTATGATTATGAAAAAGTTAACAGCTACTATTTTATTTGCGTGCTTTGTGATATTCGCAACTCATGCACAAACACAACGTGGTAACGTGATGTGGGGCGCCAGTGTAAGCAACATTGGTTTGGATCTGCAAAAGGGCAACACAGGTTTTAATTTTAACCTTACTCCTAAAGTGGGTTATTTTATCGCTGATGATCTGGCTTTCGGGCCGGAGGTTAATATCGGGTTAAATACCAATTCTGGTTCCACCGCATTTAATTATGGTATCGGCGGGTTCGGGAGATACTTTTTAAGCAGCACGGCTGCATCAGATGTTGTAAGAGGATCACGCTTTTTTGTTGAAGGCAGTGCTGGTTTAACTGGTACAAATGTAAAAGTGAAAGGATCTGTTTCCTCAAACACAAACGGTTTGGGAATCGGTTTTGGTCCGGGATTATCTTATTTTGTTACTGATAGAATTGCCTTGGAAGGGTTGTTGAAGTACAACCTCGGTGTTGGCTTTGGTAATTCAACTACTACTAATCGTTTAAACCTGGGCATAGGTTTTCAAATTTACCTGCCTGGCAGACAGCTGAGGGACCGATTAACCGAGAAATAACAAGGTAAAGTTTCTACTTTCAGTTTCCAATAAATTGATAACTTAGAAGCGGTTTAACATCATGTTGAACCGCTTTTTTGTGTTTATAGAAATAGAACGGTTTATTTGTAAATGAGCATTGTAGTTAGCAACATCAGTAAAACGTATGGCCGGCAGAATGCGGTTGATCAAATTAGTTTCACTGCTCAACCTGGGTGTATTTTGGGTTTTTTAGGCCCCAACGGTGCCGGAAAATCCACCACCATGAAAATTCTTACTTGTTTTATTCCTCCATCTTCCGGAAAAGCCAGTATTTGCGGATACGATGTAGTCACTCAGTCACTGGAGGTAAGAAAAAATATCGGTTATCTGCCCGAACACAATCCGCTTTATACCGATATGTATGTAAAAGAAGCATTGGGTTTCATGGCTGACGTATATCAAATTCCCAATAAAAGTAAACGTATTGCAGAAGTAATTGAACTCGCCGGGTTAGGCCTGGAGCAGCGAAAAAAAATCAGTACGCTGTCCAAAGGATACCGCCAGAGGGTAGGCCTTGCACAGGCCATTATTCACAATCCACCGGTTTTAATTTTGGACGAACCTACCTCGGGTCTTGATCCCAACCAGATTATCGGCATACGCAACCTGATTAAGGAACTGGGAAAAACAAAGACGGTTATACTTTCAACACACATTATGCAGGAAGTAGAGGCGATTTGCCATCAAATTGTGATAATTAATCAAGGTAAGCTGGTGGCAGATGATTCAATAGAAGGGCTAAAAAACAGTCATCCCGCAAAAACTCTGGAAGAAATCTTCATCTACCTTACCAATGCCGTTTTACAAAATGATTAAAATCCGGTTTGATGTATAACGTGCTTACCGTATTTGCTAAAGATTTTTCAGACTATTTTAATTCTCTGGTGGCCTACATTACCATCGGTGTATTTCTAGTTGTTACCGGTCTTTTTCTTTGGATTTTTCCTGATTCAAGCATCTTTGAATATGGTTACGCCGGTCTCGAAAGTCTGTTCAATATCGCACCTTATATATTTATGTTTCTAATACCGGCTATAACCATGCGCTCCTTAGCCGAAGAACACAAGGAAGGAACTTTTGAATTGCTGGCAACGCGCCCGCTTACAGACTGGCAAATTGTTTTTGGAAAATACTTCGCGTCACTGTTAATTATCATTTTAGCCCTGTTGCCTACGGTTATATATTATGTTACCATTTATCAGTTAGGCGTTACAAAAGGCAACGTAGATTCGGGAGCTGTAATTGGGTCATATATCGGTTTAATATTATTGGGAGCTGGCTTTACAGCAATAGGTATTTTTGCCTCAGCAATCAGCAAAAATCAGATTATCGCATTTATCATCGCTGTGTTTTTGTGTTTTATCGCTTTTAGCGGATTGGATTCAATCAGTCAAGTGCTGTCTCTTCAAAACTACGATACGATCATTACTTCTTTTGGGATAAACCAGCATTACCAATCGATTAGCCGGGGTGTTTTAGATACCCGCGACCTAATCTATTTTATAAGTTTTACAGCGCTTTTCCTGCTAATCACAAAAACAAAATTGGGAAGTAGAAAATGGTAAATCGCAAAAAGGATCTGATTTACCTTTTCAGTTTCCTGGGATTTTTAATCTTGTTAAACATCCTTTCTTCTTTTTTATTTACAAGGCTTGATTTTACAAGTGAAAAACGGTACACCTTATCTCCCATTACTAAAGATATTTTGGGGAAACTTGAAGACAATATTCAAATAACGGTTTACCTGGAAGGCGATTTCCCCGCCAGCTTTAAGCGGCTTAGAAATGCTACCCGCGATATTTTAGCTGATTTTAAAGCGTATTCAAACGGTAATTTAAGTTTCAATTTTGTGAACCCCTCATCAGGGGATTTAAAAACCCGTGAAGTAACATTTCAACAGCTTGCTGGAAAAGGAATTGAGGCTACTAATCTGAGTGTGAAAACTGAAGAGGGGATGAGCCAGAAAACTATTTTCCCTGCTGCTTTAATTACTTACAAAGGAAAACAGATTGCAGTAAATTTATTGCAGACCCGCACCGGCGCTTCACCTGAAGAGATTTTAAATAATTCTGTACAAAATTTGGAGTACGCGTTTTTAAGTGCGGTAAAAAAAGTAAGTACCGGCGGTAAGCCCCGGATCGGATTTACCGAAGGGCATGGCGAGTTGTCAGATCTGCAACTTAACGATGCGATGAAATCACTGGAAGATGGATACGAAGTTGGGCGGGTAAATCTAAGCGTAATCCCGCTGGAAGGAATAGAAAAGCTATCTGTGTTGATTATCCCCAAACCAAACACCGCTTTTACGGAGGCCGAAAAATTTAAAATTGATTATTTTGTGATACGTGGTGGCCGCATTTTGTGGGCTATTGATCAGGTAAATGCTGAACTGGATAGTTTGAGAGGTGCCGGCGGACAGCTTGCTTTCCCTAAGAAACTTAATTTAGATGATATTCTTTTCAAATACGGGGTGCGGATAAATTACAACCTGGTGGCTGATATGAATTGTGCCCAAATTCCGGTAAGCGTGGGCAATGTTGGGGGGCAAAGCCAGGTTCAGCTTTTGCCCTGGTTGTTTTACCCTATTTTTGTGGCAACCTCTTCGCATCCGATAGTTAAAAACCTGGATGGGTTAAGGAGCGAATTCGCCGGTACGATAGACACAATCCCTGTAAAAGGAATAAGCAAAAAAGTACTTTTTTCAACATCTCCATTTAACCGTACGCTTGAAACCCCCACTATGCTTTCCCTGCAAATGGTTGAGCAGGAGCCTGATCCAAAGTCTTTTAAAAATATTCCGAAACCTGTAGCCGTTTTATTGGAAGGAAAGTTTACGTCTAGTTTTAAAAACAGGCCTGTTCCTACAGGGATAAATGCGGAAGTGAAAGTTATAGAGAACGCAAAGTTTAGTAAAATGATTGTTTTCGCGGATGGTGATATCTTAAAAAACCAGGTTAACAATGCTGATGGTTCACCGTTTCCGCTTGGCTACGACCGTTATTCGCAGCAGCAATATGGCAATAAATCCTTTTTGCTAAATGCTGCTGATTACCTTACCGATGACTCAGGAATTATCCAGCTCCGTAATAAAGAAATTAAGATCAGGTTACTGGATCGTGCCCGGATTCGCACAGAAAAAACCTTTTGGCAATTTATAAATATTGCTTTGCCGTTAATTTTGCTGACTTTATTTGGTTTCTCGAGACACTTTTATAGGTTGAGAAAGTACGCCCGCCAAGATCAATTTTAAATTCTAACCAGGTTTAAACCTGTAACTACGAGAATAATTGTGAATAATGAATTAAGACCTTTTTGGGGCAAGTTTTTTAGTCTTAATTGGAAGCTGGGGCTTTTTTTAATTCTCGTCGTTTGTATTACAAGATTTATCTTGGTTTTAAATGCAAATTCTTCCGGAACCTATGGTTTAATAGGTCTTGTAATGATTATTTCTGCAATTTTACCATTTGTATTCCTTAGCAAAAAAGGCCAGAAAGACATAGGAATAAAGAAAACTCAAAAATATAAATGGCTTCTAATTGCTTTTATTTCAGGATTAATTGTGAGTTTTCTTCTCTACCTTTTAGGAGACGGTTTATATGGAAACTCCTACCAAAATTGGTATTATTATATTGGAAAGTCATACAAGATACCGAACGACATAAAAGCTAACGATAAAGCCATTTTATTCAGTATTATGACACTTTCGGGAATCACTTTTAGCCCAATTGGTGAAGAATTGTTTTTTAGAGGGATTGTACATTCATGTTTTGAAAAATCAATAGGAACTATTAAAGCATCCATCGTAGAAAGCTCCGCATTTGCATTGACTCACATATCACATTTCGGTTTGGTATTTGTCAATAATGAGTGGACTTTATTTCAGGGACCAACTTTAATTTGGGTATCCAGTATGTTCTTGATAAGCATCCTATTCCTGGTTTTTAAGAAATATTCAGGGTCTATTTTAGGAGCTATAATCTGCCATTCAGCATTTAATCTAGGAATGATCTATTGTATATTCTATTTGATTTGATGTAATAATAGATATTAGAAATGTCCTATCCCTCAACAATCTTTTAATCACTAATGACCCAAAACGCCTGGTGAGGAAGGGGTTGTCGCAGAAATCCTTTAGTGTGAAATGAATAAAAGATTAAGGCGTAAAACTTAGTCGGCAGGGACACGCCCAAAAATTGTCTATTAATAACTAGCATTTTTTTAAGTTTTGAAACATAAAAAAATACCTGATAAAGCTTATAATTTTGTAGACTTTGGAGTAATTAACATCGCTCTATTTATGTTAGTATCTTCTTTAGCAGGATCAGCCAGTAATTTATATTTTTGACCTTAGGTCGAACTTATCGAAACGTTTTCACCAGTTGTTTCCTGCTTGTACCACCTAAATTTAATTAACCAGATCGTTTAGAATATGAGATTTATTGTTTCAACTTCCCTATTGTTAAAACAGTTGCAGGCGGTTAACGGCGCTTCAAGCAGCAGTACGGTTTTGCCAATCCTTGAGAATTTTCTTTTTGAAATTAAGGATGGGATTTTAACTATTTCTGCTACCGACCTGCAAACAAGTATGACTACCAATATGCTGGTTGAGTCTAAAGAAGACGGTAAAGTGGCTATTCCTTCTAAAATTTTATTAGAAACCTTAAAAACCCTTCCAGACCAACCTATTTCTTTTTCGATTGATGATTCTACTTTTTCTATTGAGATTAGTGCTGGCGACGGAAAGTATAAATTAAGTGGAGAGAACGGGGAAGATTTTCCAAAAATACCTGTTGTAGAAAACGCATCTTCTGTAATAATGCAGGCATCGGTTTTGTCTGAGGCGATTAGTAAAACATTGTTTGCTGTAAGTAATGATGAATTGCGGCCGGCCATGACCGGAGTTTTCTGCCAACTCAGTCCAGAGCACATTACTTTTGTTGCTACGGATGCCCACAAATTGGTTCGTTATCGCCGCAAGGATGCGAAATCTGATTCTGCAACAACTTTTATCCTGCCAAAAAAAGCATTAACCTTATTAAAATCTTCTCTTCCAATTGATGAGACAAATGTTTCTGTAGAATACAACAGCACCAGCGCATTTTTCCGTTTTGGAAACATCAACCTGATCTGCCGTTTAATAGACGAACGCTACCCGGATTATGAAGCCGTAATTCCTCAAAACAATCCCAATAAGTTAATCATAGACCGGAGCTTATTTCTCAACTGCCTACGGCGTGTCGTTATTTTCGCAAACAAAACCACCCATCAGGTACGGTTAAAGATTGCGGGCAGTGAGTTAAATATTTCATCCGAAGATATTGATTTCGCTAATGAAGCTCATGAGCGGTTAACTTGCCAGTACGAAGGAGAAGATATGGAAATAGGTTTTAATGCCAGGTTTTTAATTGAGATGCTTAATAATTTAGGTGGTGAAGAGGTTTTGCTTGAAATGAGCACACCCAACAGAGCAGGGCTTTTGATGCCTCAAACTCATGATGAGCAGGAAGAAGTATTGATGCTGGTAATGCCGGTTATGCTTAATTCTTACACATAAAATACTATTTAAAACTTTAAAGTGTTTATATAATTCCGGTCAGTATGGCTGGAATTTTTACTTTTGCACCAGTTAAGATGATGTGGTGTGAATTTGGTAGAGCCGGTTTCTTAATGATCATTTAACCTGAAATTTGTGGAAGTCATTAAAAGTATTTTAGATTTTATCCTTCATATTGACAAGCACCTTGTTGAGATTGCCAGAGACTATCAAACCTGGACGTACCTGATTATTTTTCTGATTATTTTTGCTGAAACAGGATTTGTGGTTACGCCGTTTCTTCCGGGCGACTCCTTGTTGTTCGCTGTTGGTGCTCTAATTGCCAAAGGAAATACAGGATTGGACATATATTTTATGGGAATGTTCCTGATTATTGCCGCAATTACCGGGAACACCGTTAATTATTACCTTGGAAGTTATTTGGGCCCAAAAGTTTTTAAGCCTGATAACAAGATTTTAAAGTTAGAATATTATTTAAAAACTCAAGAGTTCTTTAATAAACAGGGTGGTAAAGCAGTAATCTTTAGTCGCTTTCTACCAATTTTCAGAACCATAGCGCCTTTTGTTGCAGGGGTTGGAAAGATGAATATTGGACGGTTTACCTATTTCAATTTTGTTGGAGGTGTTGCCTGGATAGTTAGTTTTTTAGGCCTTGGATTTGTCTTTGGAAACATCCCGGTTATTAAAGATAATTTCACTTATGTGATGTTAGTTATAATTGTTTTAACTATTCTCCCTGCGATTTTCGCTGGTATTAAAACAAAAAAGGATATGAAAAAGGCAGCTTAATTTTCATCACGGCCAATAATTTTACCCTGCTTAAAAAGTTTCTCTTCCTGCTCAATTTTTTTCTTTTCATCGTCATTTGAGCTTGTACGGCGGATGTTTTTTAAGTTTGGTTGCCCGGCATCAACCCACGCAGAAAACCAAAAACTGCCAACAGATAATATGGAAGCACGCATTTGTTTTTCTACCATGCCGTTCATCGCTTCATGATAAGCTTTTGAATATCCTTCAGAATATTGTTTTATGATTTTTCCGTTTCGGCCACTAAAATTATATTTCATGTCTGAAGCGTAGCTTTTGTTCAATCTAGCTTCAATAAGTAAAACCGAATCTTTATATTGATATGTGTTTTTTATAATTTTCCAGGCTTCTTTAAGCGGATTTTCAATATAAATTGCTCTGCCTGTAAAATAATTATAATCATCAGCAAACAACTCGGGTAACCGGCTCTCCCACAAAGCATGGATACCAACCTGGCCTGTTAGCTGGCCATTATAGTTTTCGGTAGTGTGAAGCGGAACATGGGCATCACCAATATAATGGCCCAAATCTGAAGAAAGCCTTAATATTTTGGATGAATCTCTTTCCTGAAATGCTTTAACCAAAGAATAATATGAACGCTCAATCTGCCAGGGCAAGATCCCGTTTTCTTTTAATTCCTTTTCAGGATATTTAGCCAATGCATCGTTCCATTTTTGAGGTACACTTTCAAATGGGCGTTCACCATACCTGTCTGCATCTATAAAATGTTTGGGTGCCTCTGCTGTATCCGCGTATCTTCTTTTGTCCGGGTCAACGGCGTGTTCTGTAATAAAGGTTATGTTGCTTTTATAGAACCTGATCATGCCTTTTGGAAGGATAAATACAGCAAGTCGGTTTATGCGTTGATGGGAGAAAAATCCCCAGGACGAAAATAAAAAAATACTAATTATAAGTGTAAGGCTATAAAAGTATCTCTTCATACAATTGAGTAGGCCTTTACAATGTAGTTATTTTTGTAGTTTTATTTTTAAACTAATCTTTTTGGTTTCGATCAATCCAATAAGGGAATAATTAAATATGGCCACACCCGCCATTTCACATGTTTCTTCCAGACAGTATAAAAATTTTTCTAACAGGCTTTCTGCGCCTCCGTAAAATATTTTGACTTGTTCCTGAAGCATTTCCATACCGACTGCACCTCCTACAAATATGACCCCTGAAAGAATCAATAAGTTACGTGTTTTAAAAGGAAGTTGAAAAATGAATTTTGATAAAATAACTCCTAAAAATATAACTAAAAGTAGGTAAGGATAAACCCAAACATGTAATAAACTTGATTGATTTAAAATTTCTACTCGGGTTTTAAGTCCGTTCAACAATTCATGTATTTGAGCTGTTTCATCAATACACAACATTAAAAACACAATGCTTAAAAATAGCCAATAGCCCCTTTTGACAACGTCTATGGTATAAAGATAGAAAAGAATTATAGAGGCAATGAGCAATTGTACTGATGAAAATAAGGTTGGGATGTTACTTTCTTTATTTAAATTAAAAAGTCTGTGTAGTTTGTCAAACCCTTTGGATTCTATTCCGAAGTACGTTTGGACAAGAATAAAAAGAAAAGAAATTGTAAATAGTGTAACTATTATAGTTGCGAAAAACTTTAAAATTCGTAAAGGTTCAAGGCTAACCATTTGGTTTTGATCCTTTGCTTCTTCTTTTATTAAAGCATGCATTGGATAAGTCGCAACAGGAGTTAACATAGTGTCAAAGGATTGTTCCATTACTTAATTTAATTTTTTGTTAAAAATTTATACGAAAGACTTTTATAGTTTATAAATATAGAATTAATATTAACGCAGTGTTAATTTTATAATTTTAAGGTGTTAATTATCTCGGTATACAGTAATCAAACTCAAAACGTTACATTAAAAAAGTGGTTTGAAAATGTGAATTCCTGGATTTTTTTATGGGAGAAGTTTTAATATGCTTTTTGAACTTAGGTTTTGATATTAATTTAATAGGCCTATATTTGCAATCTTTAAAGTAACCCAGAAACAACAAGCTAACTAATGGCAAATCATAAATCATCAATAAAAAGGATAAGGGCAAACGCGGCAAAACGTTTACGTAACAGATATCAGGCTAAAACTACAAGGAATGCGATAAAGAAACTTCGCACTTCTACAGACAAAGCTGAAGCCTCAACACTTTTAATCAAAGTTATTTCTATGCTTGATCGTTTGGCAAAAAAGAATGTTATTCACAAAAATAAAGCATCAAATAATAAATCAAAGCTGACTAAGTTCGTTAATAACTTATAAAATTAGATTTTAAATCATTAAAGGGTTTTGGTTAATTCCAAAGCCCTTTTTTTTATGCTCTATTTAAGTAGATTTAGGTATGGGTCCTTATGATCATAACATTACCATTAAATCTTGGGCTGAAGGCGACCGACCTCGTGAAAAATTATCACTGCAGGGCAGGCGTGCTTTAACTGACGCAGAACTTATCGCCATCTTAATCGGTTCTGGAAGCAGAAATGAATCGGCAGTTGAATTGAGTAAACGCATTCTTCATAATTGCCAAAACGATTTAAATCATCTGAGTAGATTAAGTATCCAGGACCTTTCCCAATTTAAAGGAATTGGTGAGGCTAAAGCGATTTCAATTATAGCTGCATTAGAATTGGGTCGGCGGAGAAAGGAAACCTTACAGCAACAATATGTATTGGTTCATAGCAGTAAAGATGTATACGAAGCTATAAGATCTCAATTTGCCGATCTAAATCATGAAGAATTCTGGATCTTATTATTAAACAGGGCAAATAGAATTACTTCTAAACACCTTGTCAGCAAGGGTGGTCAGGCTGGAACTATTGCCGATCCGAAGATCATTTTTTACACGGCATTGCAAAATCATGCCGCCTCCGTTATTCTTTCGCACAATCACCCTTCAGGAAATCTTAAACCAAGCCAGGCTGACATAGATCTGACCAAGAAACTGAAATCCGCAGGGGAGATGTTAGATGTACCGGTACTTGACCACATCATCGTAACCGACAATGGGTTTTTCAGCTTTACAGATGAAGGATTGATGTGATGAATGTTTTTATGTTATACCTTAAAAAGAAGCATTTAAAGCTCTGCAATCAAACATCTTAAATCTCATATCTTTTCTATCTTTGCCGCTTAGTTAATTATAGGATGAAGATTTCTTTCAAATGGCTTAAACAATTTATTCAGACAAATAAACCACCAGAAGAAATATCGTTGATACTCACCAATATTGGTCTTGAGGTAGAAAGCTTGATTAAAGTACAGGCAATTCCAGGAGGATTGGATGGATTGCTGGTTGGCTGCGTTAAAGAATGCATTCAGCATCCGAACGCCGATAGGTTAAAGGTAACTAAGGTAGATATTGGAAATGAACAAATTTTACAAATAGTTTGTGGTGCGAATAATGTAGCAGCTGGCCAAAAAGTTGTGATTGCGCCCGTTAACGCATTGATTTATCCTATTTCTGGGGAGCCCTTTAAAATTACCAAATCAAAAATTAGGGGTGAAGTTTCTGAAGGAATGATCTGCGCCGAGGATGAAATAGGTTTAGGTCCGAATCATGAAGGAATTATAATTTTAAATGAAAATGCGGTTATAGGATCACCGGTTAAAGAATATTATAAAATAGAAGACGATTATCTTTTTGAGATTGGGTTAACGCCCAACCGTGCTGATGCCGCATCTCACCTTGGTGTGGCCCGCGACTTGGGGGCTTATTTAAATACCTCGGTCCGGTTACCTGAAGTTTCCGGGTTTCAGGTTGATAATACTGATTTAAACATAGAGGTTAATGTTGATGATTTTAACGTATGCCCACGTTACAGCTCGTTAACAATTAGTGGAATTACCGTAAGAGATTCTCCGGATTGGCTAAAACAAAAACTTAACGTAATAGGAATCCGCCCCATAAACAACATAGTAGATGCAACTAACTATGTCCTACATGAGCTGGGGCAACCTTTGCACGCTTTTGATGCGAAAGCTATAATTGGCGGAAAGGTATTTGTCAAAAAATGTGTGGATGGAACTTTGTTTGAAACTTTGGACGGGATAGAAAGAAAGCTTTCTTCCGAAGATTTGATGATCTGCGATGAAAATGGCCCTATGTGCATGGCCGGGGTTTTTGGTGGGCTGCATTCAGGAATAAATGTGGATACCCAAAATATTTTTCTCGAAAGCGCCTGGTTCAATCCGGTTTCTATTCGTAAAACCTCCAAACGGCATGGTTTAAAAACAGATGCTTCTTTCCGTTTTGAACGTGGAACAGATCCGGATATGACCATTTTTGCTTTGAAAAGAGCAGCCTTATTAATACAAGAAATTGCGGGCGGTGTTATTTCATCAAATATTTCAGATATATATCCTGTTCCCTCTTTGCCCTTTAAAGTAGAAATTTCTTATAGTAACGTAGACCGTCTGATTGGGAAATCAATTGACCGCGATCAGATTAAATCAATTTTAAATGGATTGGGGATAAAAATCAGCTCAGAAAACGAGGCAGGTTTACAGTTGGAAGTTCCGGCTTATAAGGTGGATGTTACACGTGAAGTGGATGTAATTGAAGAGATTTTACGGATTTACGGGTACAATAATATTGAGATCCCTAAACAAACCAGGGCGTCATTAAATATCCCGGTTAAACCGGATAAAGAAGTGTTGCAAAACCAGGTTGCCGATTTTTTATCAGCTAATGGATTTTCTGAAATGCTCTCCAATTCTCTGTCAAAGTCTTCCTATTTGTCTGATCCTGCAAATGCAGTAAAAATCCTTAATCCTTTAAGTACGGATTTGGATGTGATGCGGCAAAGTCTTCTTTACTCCGGGCTCGAAGCGATTTCCTACAATCAAAATCGCCGAAAGGCTAACCTGAAGCTGTATGAGTTTGGAAAGATATACCATACAAACCAGCATAGGTTTATAGAAAACCAGCGAATGTCACTATTTATGACGGGTAGTTTACATGGCGAAAACTGGGAGGGGGTATCTCAAAATTTAAGCTTCTACAACCTGAAATCCGTAATTGACCGGCTAATTCTGCGTTTAGATATAAAAGGGTTGAATGTTACGGATACAGCTACTGATTTATTAACTTTCGGGCTTAACTATTTAAAAGGTGATAAATCAATCGTAAATTTTGGAAGTGTTTCCAGAATGTCTTTGAAAAAGCTCAATATTCAAACAGAGGTTTTTTACGCTGATTTTGATTGGGATTCAGTTCTTAAATCCATTCGGGACAAAAAGATTACGTTTCAGGAAATCTCCAGGTTTCCGTCTGTTCGCCGTGATCTTTCTATGTTGCTCAATAAGAATGTTACTTTTGAGCAGTTAAAACAGATCGCGTTAAAAACAGAAAAAAAGTTATTAAAAGAAGTAAATGTGTTTGATGTTTACGAAGGAGAAAAGCTTCCGGATGGAAAAAAGTCTTATGCGTTAAGCTTTATTTTACAGGATGAAGAAAAGACTTTGGCAGACAAACAGATAGAAAATACGATACAGAAATTAATTTATAATTTCGAAAAAGAAGCAGGAGCGGAGATAAGGAAATAGTTTAGGGTTTAAAACGGGTCTTATCGTCCTCAGTTAAAGTTAACATTAAAAAAATTTATGATTTCGAAGTTGGTATTAAACTTTGTAATTCAAAAATCACAAGTCAAAGTATAGAACCAAAATGTCAGTAGCGAAACATCTTGATACGGTTGTTACAAAAACAGCAAGGCTGATTGATCTTTGCGTTGCGCTACAGGATGAAAATAACTTGCTTAAGCGTGAAAATCAATCGTTGAAAGTGGCTGTAGATTTAGGTAAAGAAAAGAAGACAGACCTTGAAGAAAAGTTAAGAATATTACAGATGGCCAGGTCATTGGAAGGAATGGCGCCTGCCGAAATTGGCATCAATGAAAAAAGCCTTGACATAAAGCAAAAAATTAGCGAATTTGTACGCGAAATAGATAAGTGTATTGTGTTGCTAAAAAAGTGATGCGGTTTGAACCAAGCTCAGATGGGAGAAATCTCCATAAAAATAAATATTGCTGACAGGGTTTACCCTTTAAAGGTAAACATGGAAGAAGAGGAATTAATACGTAGGGCAGCCAAGCTGATTAATGACCGCATTAAAGAATTTCAGGATAATTATGCAGTCAGAGATAAACAGGATTTGCTATCGATGTGTGTTTTACATTATGCAACAGCAACCCTTAAAGCCGAAAAAAAGGGAAAGCATGAAGATACAGAGGTAGCTGATAAAGTTTTTGAGTTAGACCGTTTGTTAGATAATTTTTTTTCAAAGTAATACGTTCTTTATTTAGAGCCTAAGATTTAGCCGCAGTTAAATTTTTAGATTTCACTATTTTAAGCTTAACGCTTCAATATAATGGGGTTTTATGTAATAAACTTGCATACGCATGTTTGTTCGTTACTCACGTAATTTGAATGAAGCTTTAAAATACATGAGATTTAAAATTTAGTTGCGGTTTTTTTATTAAACACCAATTATGACTAAGATTTAAACAAATTACAAAATAGAAAATTATGGAAATGATCATACTTTATATATTAATCGGATTAGTAGCAGGCATTGTAATCGGAAGATTTCTGCTTCGTAAGCTATTGAAAGGGCAGGAGGTAGCCGCCCAGAATAAAGTTAAAAAGATTTTAAAAGATGCCGAAGCACAGGCTGAGATATTAAGAAAGGACAAGCTTTTGGAGGCTAAAGAAAAATTTTTGCAAATGAAATCGGATCATGAGCAAGAGGTAAATACCAAGAATAACAATATTAATCAGCGTGAAAATTCCATTAAACAAAAAGAACAGTCTGTAAACCAAAAGCTTGAGAACATGAACCGCAAAGAGCAGGAGCTTGATACGGCACGTAAAAATTTAGAAAAGCAAACGGAAATAGCACAAAAAAAACAGGAAGAAGTAGACATCATTAAAAATCAGCATATCACTCAGTTAGAATCCATCGCCGGCCTTTCTGCTCATGAAGCAAAAAATCAGTTGGTTGATTCTTTACGTGAGGAAGCACGTACCAAGGCCATGAGCCAGATAAAAGATATTGTAGACGAGGCTAAATTAACAGCCAGTAAAGAAGCTAAAAAAGTAGTTATTCAAACTATCCAGCGTACAGCTACAGAGAGTGCGATAGAAAACACGGTTTCTATTTTTAACATTGAGAGTGATGAAATAAAAGGTCGTGTTATTGGTAGGGAAGGTCGAAACATCCGTGCTTTAGAAGCCGCTACAGGTATTGAAATTATTGTTGATGATACGCCCGAAGCGATCATATTGTCGGGATTTGATCCGGTGAGACGTGAAATTGCCAGGCTGGCTTTGCATCGTTTAGTTACGGATGGCCGCATTCATCCTGCAAGGATAGAGGAAGTTGTGGCAAAAACAAAAAAGCAAATTGAAGATGAAATTGTTGAGATTGGCGAGCGTACAGTTATTGATTTGGGAATTCATGGCCTTCATCCGGAGTTAATCCGTATGGTTGGCCGGATGCGCTACCGGTCTTCTTACGGTCAAAATTTATTGCAGCATTCCAGGGAAGTAGCTAATTTCTGTGCAACCATGGCAGCCGAATTGGGCTTGAACGTAAAACTTGCCAAACGTGCCGGATTACTTCATGATATTGGCAAAGTGCCGGATGATAATCCGGAATTGCCCCATGCGATTCTTGGGATGCAACTTGCCGAAAAGTATAAGGAGCATCCAGAGGTTTGTAACGCCATTGGGGCACATCATGATGAAGTTGAAATGACTTCCATGATTTCCCCAATAATTCAGGCTTGCGATGCTATTTCAGGTGCCCGCCCCGGAGCCAGGCGTGAAGTAGTTGAAAGTTATATCAAACGTTTGAAAGATCTTGAGGCACTGGCATTGTCATACCCTGGTGTTGAAAAAACCTTTGCTATACAGGCTGGCCGTGAGTTGCGGGTGGTTGTAGAAAGTGAACGTATTTCAGACGCTGAATCGGAAATCTTAGCCGCGGATATATCAAATCGTATCCAAACGGAAATGACTTATCCGGGTCAGATAAAGGTAACAGTAATCAGGGAAACAAGGTCTGTAGCTTATGCGAAATAATGAAGGCTTGAATTAATACGAGCTTATAAAAAGTAATGATATTAAAATCTAAATGAAGAAAACTCCGGCTGTTCGCCCTGTTGATGCATACTTTGCAAAATACGCCGAAAGTCATCAGAATCATACCAACGAGATAATTCATTGGATATGTGTTCCCTTAATCGTTTTCAGTTTATTTGGCTTGGTATGGGCAATTCCTTTTCCAAATCTCGGGTTTATGGGGAAGTACAACGGCTACGTTAACTGGGCATCTTTTCTGATTGCATTTGCAATTTATTTTTACTACAAATTATCACCCATCTTGTCTTATGTCATGTTGCTGATCATTATGTTATTTTCTGCCGGTATTGTTGCATTGGAGAAATTTCACAACATAAATGGCTGGCCGCCGATGTGGCAAGTTTGCCTGTCAATTTTTGTCTTGGCCTGGTTTGGACAGTTTCTTGGGCATAAAATAGAAAGAAAGAAGCCTTCTTTTTTTGATGATATTAAGTTTTTACTAATCGGGCCTATCTGGCTTTTACATTTTATATTTAAAAAATTTGGGATCCGATACTGACCGTTTGGCCCTTAAATAATATATTTAATAGCTTGCAATTTTTTAAGGATGGCATGTAAACGCTTAACATTCCCCTAACATTCATATCACTTATTATTAATGCAATCCTAACTTTGGGGTAACACTGTAGTAATACTTTTGCTGAAATTAAATCTCAGTAAGTTGAAAAACAGCACAGTCGTAAAAATTTTAAGCTTTACTTTATCTTTAAGCTTAATTGCATTTAATAGTTTTAGTCAGGAAACCGGTAAAATTTCTGGAAGGGTAACTGATAAAAAAACCGGTGAAACATTAATTGGTTTAACCGTTAAATTAGAAGGTACTACCAAAGGAGTTTTTACGGATGTAGACGGACATTACATTCTTAATGGCATAACCCCGGGAAAAGTAGCTTTATCTTATTCTTACATTGGTTATAAAACCAAAAATATTACCGACGTTCAGGTAAATTCAGGTATTACAACTACTCTGGACATTGTTATGGAAGAAACTGGTGGCCAAGTTCTATCAGAGGTTGTAATTACCGCTACCGCCCGCCAGGAAAGTTTAAACGGTTTATACGCCAAACAAAAGAACAGTGTACGGGTAACTGATGGCATTTCCGCAGAATCCATTAGAAAATCTCCTGACAGAAATACCAGTGAGGTTTTAAAGAGAGTTAGCGGAACCACCATTCAGGATAACAAATTCGTGGTCGTTCGCGGGTTGGCAGATCGTTATAATTCCGCTTCACTAGATAATGGCGTACTTCCAAGTACCGAACCTAATCGTAAAGCTTTCTCCTTTGATATCGTTCCTGCAAACCTGATCGATAATATCATCATAAACAAAACCGCAACACCTGATTTGGCCGGTGATTTTGCCGGAGGTTCTGTGCAGATTGTAACTAAAGATATTCCGGATGATAATTTTATGTCATTGGGTTTGGGATATAGTTACAATTCTCAGGCAACATTTAAAAATTTTCAGGGTAGTGCCAGAAGTGTCACCAATTATTTTGGTTTCGATAATGGCTCACGATCAATTCCTAACAATTTTCCATCTACACGGAAAGTGGTCAACAACTTTGTTGGGCCAAATAAAAACATAGCTTCCTTACAAGCTTTACCGCAGGATTTTGCTGTGAATAATGGTTCGGCTTTTTTAAATCAAAACTATCAGTTCACTTTAGGAAGGGTTAAAGATTTTAAAAAAACGAACAATCGTCTGGGTGCTATTCTCTCACTAACCTATAGAAATTCGCAAAATAGCAACTTGGATATAGTAAGAAAGTACCATGTATTTGATTACAATGATGATCAATACCGTTTTTCAACAAACGTTGGTGCGCTTGCAAACTTTGCTTACACCTATAAAAACAGCCGGATTACATTAAAGAATTTATACAACCGCACCCTGGAAGATCAGTATACCTATCGTACTGGAAACAATGCCACAACTGGTGACGTAAAGTTTTATGCCTTTGATCTTTTGCAAAAATCTTTATTTAAAACGGCTTTGGAAGGTGAACATAAAGTTGGAGAAAACAACTCCAAAATTAAATGGACACTTGGCTTTGGTAACGTGTTAAATGATCAGCCCGACCAGCGGAAAGTAAATTATTTGCGTAACGTGGCAGATAGAAATGTACCCAACTCTTTTTACGCCGGTGTAACAACTGTTGGTAAAGAGAACACCAGGCTATTTTCTAACCTCAATGAAAATATATATTCAGTAGAAGCTGGCTACTCATTGCCGTTTAGTTTTTTTAAACAAAATGCAACCTTTAAAGCAGGCTTCTCATCAAACTATCGTAACCGAAATTTTGATGTTCGTTTTCTTGGGTTAAAATTGGTAACCGATGTGAACAATCCAGAAGCGGACAACGAGATTAGGAGTCGTCCGATTGAAACCCTTTTTGGAGAAGACCTGATTAGCAAGGGAAAATATAAATTAGACGAGGTTAACAATAACGGCGATTCTTATGACGCTAATTCATTGGTAAATGCCGGATATTTAATGTTGGATAATAAGATTGGAGCAAAATCAAGGATAGTTTATGGGGTAAGGCTGGAACAATTTGATCTTAAATTAAGTACGTTGGCTAATTCTAAGCTGGTGTCACAAAATTTTGTAGACGTACTTCCTTCTGTAAACTATACATACAGCTTAACAGAAAAAAGCAATTTAAGGGCCTCTTATTTTAGAACATTGGCCAGGCCAGAATTTAGAGAATTGGCTCCATTTACTTTTTATGATTATGAAAGAGGTGTTAACGTGCAGGGAAATCCATTGTTGCAACGTGCCAAGATTGATAACGCAGACTTACGCTATGAGATATTCCCAGCGGCAGGCCAGGTAATTTCTGTATCTACATTTTATAAGCGGTTTACAAACGCTATTGAAGCCAGCATTGCTGATGCCAATTCAACCCCTGATATATCCTATTTCAATTCTGATAAAGCAAATGTTTACGGTTTAGAATTGGAATATAGAAAGAACCTTGCATTCCTTGGATCGGCAAGCGCTTTCAAAAATTCTATTTTCTATACTAACTTTTCTCTGATCAAATCCAAAGTTAAAAATCCGGAAATTGATAACATTATTGAAAAGGAGCGTCCTTTGGTTGGTCAGTCACCTTACGTGATCAATGCAGGACTGCAGCACACCACAACAAATAACTTATTGAACTTTAATATACTCTATAATAGAATAGGCCGCCGGATTGTAAACGCCGGAGGGCAGCAGTTTCCAAGTGTTTATGAAGCTCCACGAAACGTAGTTGATTTTCAGTTGGGATATAAAATTTTAAAAGCCAAAGGGGAACTAAAATTAAATGCCAACGATATTCTAAACAACAACAACGTTTTATATTTCGATAAAGACATGAACAAGAAATATTCTACAAGTTCATCAGACGAAACAATCAGCCGATTTAGGACGGGAAGTAACTACTCTTTATCGTTCAATTACTCCTTTTAATTAACACAAACTTAACAGGATTTAACATTTTAATTACCCAGACTTCATATTGAGGTTATTTATCGATGATATTTTTGCATTAATAAACAATAAAAATTCTAAAAAAAATGAAGAAACAAGCCATTTTATTTGCGTTAGCTGTAACGATATTAAGCTCAGCATGTAAAAAAAGTACTGTTGATGATACAAATGATCCCATTGTTGTACCGCCACCAGTAAGTACAACTGTAGAAGTAACTACAGAAATTACAACCAATACTACGTGGTCTGCTGATAAAATTTATTTATTAAAAGGTATAATTAATGTTACGAATGGCGCTGTATTAACTATCCAGCCTGGTACTTTAATTAAAGGCGATAAAGCAAGTAAAGGAACGCTTGTAATTACCAGAGGCAGTAAAATTGAAGCAGCCGGAACTGTAGATAAACCAATTGTGTTTACTTCAAACCAATCGGTTGGTGCCAGATCTTCCAGCGATTGGGGTGGAATAGTGTTGTTAGGAAAGGCTCCAAACAACCAGGGAACAAATCAGGGAATTGAAGGAATTCTTACAGATGCATCGGGCAAAGCTTCGTATGGAGGAACCGATCCTGCCGACAATTCTGGTACTTTAAAATATGTGCGTATTGAGTATGGTGGGGTTCCATTAACACCTGACAATGAAATTAACGGTTTAACATTAGGTTCAGTAGGATCAGGAACAACAATTGACTACGTACAGGTTTCTTTTGCAGGAGATGATGCATATGAGTGGTTTGGAGGTTCTGTAAATGCCAAACATTTAATAGCAATAGGCACTTTGGATGATGATTTTGACACTGACTTTGGATTTTCAGGAAAAATTCAGTTTGCTGTTTCCCAGCGTTATCCAACTATCGCAGATGTTTCAGGGTCAAATGGATTTGAATCTGATAATGATGGATCGGGTTCTGTTAAAACTCCGCAAACCAGCGCAGTGTTTAGTAATGTTACCGCATTAGGTCCATTATCTTCCGTTTCATTAAGTGGGGTAAATGCCAATTATCAGCATGCGGCCCAAATTCGTAGAAATTCTTCTATAAGTATTTTGAACTCCATCTTTGCCGGATTTACCGAAGGTATTTACATTGATGATTCTAAAGTGGCAGTAGCAAAATCAACCACCGCAAATTATTTAGCAGGCAATCTGGTTTTTACAAACAACATCATTTACGGCTCTAATGTAAAGGCTAATGAAGTAAAAGGTGATAATAAAGCAGATTTCGAAACGATGTTAAGAGCCGAAAACATATTTGACAATAGCAAGTTCGCTGATGTTTTATTAGCTGATCCTTTTAAATACACCGCTAGTTTAGTTCTTCCGGCTAAGGCAGGTAAACCAAATTTCACTACAAAAGCAGGTTCTGTTGCAGAAAGTGGTGCTTTATTCACGAGTACTAAAGTTGCAGATGCATTTTTTGAAAAAGTTGCATACCGCGGTGCATTTGGCACAAGTGATTGGACTGCTGGATGGGCAAATTTTGATCCTCAGGCAATGCCTTATGATGCTCCTGGAAAAGTAAATTAAAAGATTATTACCTATTATAAAATAATAGTAAGGTTAGTTTTCAAGACCCGCTTCGGCGGGTTTTTTATTTATCAAAAAGGCTGATATTGATATACCACCGTGTAGGCCGTATTTTTTAATTTCGACGATAGGTGTCCGATTTTCAGATTCTCTTGCTGGGGAGTTGGTTCACAAACGGCATATTTTTGACCTTTATAGTCTATAGAATTGGCCAAAGGCCGATTAAATTGTACCGCCATAGTTATGTGTGTGGGATACAATAAGGCAATCATGGGCAAATTATAAATCTCTTTTACCAGATAAAAAAATAGGGCGGCCCGGTCATCACAATCACTGTAGGTATTAAATAGGGTTTGTTCGGGTGATAATCGCTTTTCTTTTCCGAAATTAATTTCATCGCTTTCATAAAGAAAAGCATTCCGTGTAAATTTCATTAAATAATCAACTCCCTTTTTTTCTTTCATATTCCCAAGGTTTTTTTTAAGCATTGGGATTAAAGAATTATATGTTTCCCTGCTTAAAGGAATATTAAAATAGGTTTCAAAATTTACGCCTGGATAGTTTTTAAATATTGTTTCAACTTCCTGATTTATTAAAATATTAAAGTGATATTCTTTTTGCCCGTATTTAAATTTTAATAATTTCTCCGAGTAATTGCCTGGTTTAAAATTTGGTAGTTGAGTTATTTTGTAGGAAAATAACAGTTTGCTTTCTGGAAATGAGATATTAATTGGCTTAATCTGATCTTTTTTGTAATCCCAACCTGTATAGTCATGAATGTTTAAGCATACAAATTGTTTACCGTCATTTTCATAATACGGGATGTCAGAAATATCTTCTTCTGATCTTACATAAAAAAGTAAGCGGTTATTTGAAATTGCCAGCCGGGCGTCGTAACCAGATTCTGCTAAAAAAAACCATTTGTATAAAGTATATCGGAAATAGTTGTCCGCCTTGGGGCTGATTTGCTGTGCCGTTTTACGAATAAGCTGATAATAGAGCCAATCATTTAATTTAAATTTTTCTTTATATACTTTCAATGCGGATACTATAGGTTGAAAGTTGGATTCGGTTAAGGATTGATAAAAAGAGTAGACCGAGGTTTCATTTAAGTCCTTAAAATCGACGATCATGGAAGAATCAATCTCGAGATTAACAATGCCAGAGTAAAATTCAAAAGATACAATCTTGCTTTTACTTTCAGCAAAAACTATTGAAAACTTTAAAATCAGCAAAATGAAAACCGTAAAATATTTATGGACTTTTCTCATTCCAATCTAATAGTTAACATTAAATTAACATTTAATTCATAGTAAGTTAACAATTAATAGATTAAAATCATAGGATATAGATTTTTAATGACATGACAATGGTGGTGCCCATTTAAATTAATTCGATATATTTAGTAGTCTTCCTATTTTTAGATGTGATGTTCAGGTCGTATTTTAACTTTTCTAAAAAAGAATTAAACGGGATATCAATACTATGCCTGCTTATTTTTATTGTTTTGGTTTTCCCTTATATCTATAACAAGTTTCAAAATAAGGAGGTTTATCATTTTGACAATTTTGACCTGGAGGTAAAGCAATTTTTAGCAACAGCTAAAAATAATAACTCCGAAAATTATTATAAAACGAGGGACGAGATAGAAAACGCTGAATTTAAAGCAGTTTATTTTTTGTTTGATCCAAATAATCTTTCTGAAGAAAACTGGAAAAAATTAGGCCTTTCTATTAAGCAGATTAAAACAATTAAAAATTATGAGGCAAAAGGCGGCAAATTTTATTCTAATAAGGATGTTCAGAAAATGTATAGTATTACTGCAAAGCAATATGCTTCTCTTGAGCCGTTTATCCGAATAATTAAAAGTAAAAAAACCTATCCACCCGAAAACTCTTTTAAAAGTAAACTCTACAAAAAGAACGTAATTAATGACAGACTGGTAATTATAGTGGATATTAATTTGGCTGATTCTGGCGAATTGGAAACCATCCGTGGAGTAGGTCCGGCATTTGCAGCCCGGATCATTAAGTTAAGAACCAGGCTTGGTGGATTTTATAACATAGCACAGTTGCTTGATGTTTATGGGCTGGATTCGTTAAAATATCAAAACTTGAAAAACCAAGTGAAAGCAGATCCGGCATACATAACAAAAATTAATATTAACTCTGTTACTTTTGATGAACTTAAAAGTCATCCTTATTTAACGTACAAGCAGATGAACGCCATTATACAATATCGTAAACAACATGGCTCTTATCGCTCAGCAGCAGATTTAAAAAATATAGCCATTCTTTCTGAAAGTACTTTGATTAAGTTTGAGCCATATTTAATATTTAAATGATAGAGCTTAAACTTCAAAGTGCTATACGTGATATTCCTGATTTCCCCAAGCCAGGAATACTTTTTAAAGATATAACCCCAATTTTAAAAGATCCTGAATTATGTTCGGAGATTATTGAAGATTTTGTAATTCGTTTAAAAAATGTTGATGTTGATGTAATTGCGGGTATTGAAAGTAGGGGGTTTTTGTTTGGGCTGATGCTTGCGAATAAACTAAATGTACCGTTTGTGCCCATTCGTAAACAAGGAAAACTCCCCTATAAAAAGGTTCAGCAACCTTGCGAGCTTGAATATGGCTCGGCTATCTTAGAAATCCATGAAGATGCGATCTTGCCAGGGCAGAAAGTATTGATACATGACGATTTATTGGCAACCGGAGGAACTGTAAATGCCGCAGCCAGGTTAATTAAGCACTTAAAGGGAGAAATTGCAGGTTATGCTTTTATAATAAGTCTGGATTTTTTAAAGGGAAAAGAAAACTTGGAGCATCAAACTTCAAACATTATTTCTCTAATTTCCTTTTAGCTATTGATTATTAAAATCTGTAGGTGTATCGGTATTATTTATATTTGGATTTAAAGCCTGTCCACAGTGATATTTTGACGTTTTGGTGATCATTATAAATTGTATACTTGAACAAAAAAAACAACAGAATGATGCAATCAACATTAACCGCTGAGCAAAATGGAATAAACTTTACGCAAGGGGAAGATCAGCAGATGATCACTCAAATGGTGCGTGACTTTGCTGCTAAGCACATCCGTCCACATGTTATGGAGTGGGATGAAAGTCAGACTTTTCCGGTTGAAGTTTTTAAAAAACTTGGTGAACTAGGCTTAATGGGAGTTTTAGTTCCCGAGGAGTACGGCGGTTCGGGTCTAGGCTATTTTGAATATGTTCAAGTGATTGTGGAGATAGCAAAGGTTTGCGGCTCCATTGGTCTATCAGTTGCAGCTCATAACTCTTTGTGTACAGGCCATATATTAGCTTTCGCTAACGAAGACCAAAAAAGTAGATGGTTGCCTAAGCTTGCTTCGGGAGAGTGGATCGGCGCTTGGGGGTTAACAGAAGCAAATACAGGTTCTGATGCGATGGGTATGAATACCACTGCCGTGCTTGATGGCGATCATTATGTGATCAATGGATCTAAAAATTGGATAACCCATGGTAAATCAGGAAATATCGCAGTTGTAATGGTCCGTACGGGCGAAAAAGGAGACTCAAAAGGCATTTCTACCATGGTTATCGAAAGAGGGACTCCCGGCTTTTCGGCAGGTAAAAAAGAAAATAAACTTGGTATGCGTGCTTCAGAAACAACAGAAATGATCTTTGACAACTGTCGCGTACCGATAGAAAATATGCTTGGTCAGACTGGCGAAGGTTTTAAACAAGCCATGTACATATTAGACGGTGGCCGGATTTCTATAGCGGCCTTATCCTTGGGAATAGCCAAAGGTGCCTTTGAGGCTTCGGTTGCATATTCTAAAGAACGTCATCAATTTGGACAGCCGATTGCCAGTTTCCAGGGGATTTCTTTTAAACTGGCCGACATGGCCACTGAAATTGAAGCTGCTGAATTGCTGATTATGCAAGCAGCCGATTTAAAGAACCGGGGTAAAAAAGTCACTAAAGAATCAGCTATGGCCAAATACTTTGCTTCTGAGGTTTGCGTTAGGGCGGCCACAGAAGCGGTTCAAATTTTTGGAGGTTACGGATATACCAAAGATTTTCCTGTAGAGAAATTTTACAGAGACAGCAAATTATGTACAATCGGAGAAGGAACTTCCGAAATACAAAAATTGGTTATTGCCAGGGAAGTTTTGCGTTAATTATCAGGTATGAATTAGGTTATTTGGTTATCAAGTAATTAAATAATAATTATTTTTTAAAAAGTGGACTGATTATTTAGCCCACTTTTTTTATTAGCTCTTTTTTTCCGGTTTGAAATATTTTTATGTTATTAGCTAAATAAATCAGGTTAATGAATCCCAAGAATAATTATAGTCCTTGTTTATCGGCAATTGTGATTTTATTGTTAATTTATTGCCTTCAGGCACAAGCCCAGACCCTACCTTACGGAAGTAGTTCAGATACCGCCACTTTTATGCTGAACGATAAAGCAGTTCACATTATTTCTTATCAGTATGGCCTTCCTCACATTCGGTTTATAGCGTTACATGATACCGAAAAAACCGGATTAAGAGCCGCCTTTAAATTTATGGCCATTCATGGAGGATATGCTGTTGAGTTACAATACGGCAATAGCCGGGATATTATTTTTACAGATAGTTTAAAAAACTTTTCATTTGACCCAAATAAAATATTCACACCTGAAGGGGCGTATCTGGGATTAGCCATTTCTAGTATTCCTCAAATACCGACAGGTATGGAAGAAAAAATACAAAAGTTAGGTAACGAAGTTTTAAGATTTAGCAAAATTGATAGCCTGGGTTTCATTATTGCCCTACATAATAACTATGACGGTGGCTTTTCAATTTACTCTTATACCAACGGTAACTATTTGGAGAATACCGCTGAAGAAGTATACATTAACCCTGATATGGATCCTGATAACTTTGTTTACGTAACAGACAGGCGTTTCTTTAATTATCTTAAGCAAAGGAAATTAAGCGTAATATTACAGAGTCTACAGGTTCATGACGACGGATCTCTATCGGTATATGCGATGCAAAATAACATTCCGTATGCAAATGTCGAAATTCAACATGGTCGTCTCGACGAAAATTACCGCTTCCTTTTAGCAATAAATGATATGGTAAAAGAGATCTTTCCACCGAATTTTTTACTTGCAAAATAGTATTTGATAAATGAATAAAGTTTACCGATTGTGTACGTTGAATTCCCAAAATTAATTAAGTAGATTATTGCAGCTTTTTTATACATTTGCAGTCCATAAAACGAGGGGAGGTATTTTTAATCATGATCATTATCAACTTAAAAGACGGCGAATCATTAGACAAGGCACTAAAACGCTTTAAAAAGAAGTTTGAAAAAACAGGGGTTCTAAAAGAACTTCGCAGTCGTCAGGCTTATGAGAAAAAATCAATTACCCGCAGGACGACAGTCAAAAAAGCGATATATAAGCAAGGGTTAAATCAGGATACAATTTAATTTTTTATTAATTTACAATACTTTAAAACTATTTGTATATTCACGTTAAGGTGATATACAAATGGTTTTTATGTTTTTAGAGCGTTTCCTAGGATATCTCCAGTTCGAAAAAAGGTTTTCCGCACACACCATCTTAGCCTACCGGAAAGATCTTACTCAATTTAATAAGTTTCTTACAACAACGGGAACAAAAATAGAAGTTTCCACATACACCCATGTCCGATCATGGATAGTCGAAATGATGGATCAAGGCTCAGAAAGCCGAACAATAAACAGAAAAATTTCCGCCCTGAAATCCTTCTTTAAGTTTTTAATTCGCGAAAATATTTCCTCCGATGATCCCACACGAAAGGTTCAATCACTTAAAACAGCTAAGCGGTTGCCTGTTATTGTTGAAGAGGCAAAATTAAATAATTGGCTTAATACCGCTTCATTAGATACCCGTAATAAATTTACAGGAGAAGAAGATTTTACTTTATTTAGAAACCTATTGATAATAGAAATCTTGTTCTGTACCGGAATCCGTTCTGCAGAATTAATTGGGCTAAAAGAAGAGGATGTTGATATATATAACTGCCAGATTAAGGTACTTGGTAAGAGAAACAAACAGCGTATAATTCCCGTGCATATCAATTTGATCAGGTTAGTGGAAAAGTATTTGTTCATAAAAAAAAGTAAAAATTTTGATAACAATAACAGCATTTTGTTCGTTACAAATACAGGAAACAATACTTATCCTAAACTAATTTATCGAATAGTGAATTCTTGTTTAAACAATGTATCTACTAACGATAAAAAAAGCCCCCATGTTTTAAGGCACACATTTGCAACCAGTTTATTAAATAAAGGAGCGGACCTTAATGCGATTAAGGAACTTTTAGGTCATGCCGGATTGGCTGCTACGCAAGTGTATACCCATAATTCTGTGGAGAGATTAAAAACAATTTATAAACAAGCCCATCCAAAGGCCTAAAAAGGAGGAAACATGAAAATTCGCGTGCAATCCATTCATTTTACCGCAGACGCAAAACTGCTGGATTTTATTCAAAAAAAAACAGATAAACTTGATCAGTTTTTTGATCAGATTATCGGTGCTGAAGTTTACCTGAAATTAGAAAACACAGAAGCCGAAGAAAATAAGATTTCGGAAATTAAATTAATTATACCCGGAAATGACCTTTTTGCAAAAGAGCAATGCAAAACCTTTGAAGAGGCAACAGATAAAGCAATTGAATCTTTACGTAAGCAAATAGATAAACATAAAGAAAAAGTACGGTCAAAAATGAGCAATCATAAAGAAATCGTTACATCAGAAGAAACCTTTTAATTTTTAGCTATCATTTCGCCCTTTTGGGCCACTAATTTCGGCAGTTGTAAAACTGTCGAAATTTTTTTTCCAAAAATTTTGTTCAACTCTTATTTTTTGTAGATTTGCATTCCCTTAAGAAAAGCATTGTTGTTATACTTTGACTTTAATTCTTTGGTGTAGTTCTTTAAGTGTTTAAATATTAATTATAGTTAACATTTGCCTCCTTAGCTCAGCTGGTAGAGCAACTGACTTGTAATCAGTAGGTCATTGGTTCGATCCCGATAGGAGGCTCAGGTGAATTTACAATTTTTAAGTTTTTGTTGCTCGATTTGCATACCATTTGTAAATCTAAATTAAAAACTATAAATCTGAAACCAATAAATGGGGGGGTTCCAGAGCGGTCAAATGGGACGGACTGTAAATCCGTTACTTCGGTTTCGAAGGTTCGAATCCTTCCCCCCCCACCAAGGGAATATGGATTTAAGAATGTGCGATTTATGATCTGGATAGTATTAAGATCATAAACCTAAATTCTAGAATTGTATCCCAAATGCGGAAGTAGCTCAGTTGGTAGAGCGATACCCTTCCAAGCTATAGGTCGCGAGTTCGAACCCCGTCTTCCGCCCAAAAGGTTGCTGACAAGTTACGCTTACGAATGATGTTTGTAAACGTAGATTTCGGCTTTCAGGTATTGAAGCCGACTTAGCTCAGCGGTAGAGCACTTCCTTGGTAAGGAAGAGGTCATGGGTTCAATTCCCATAGTTGGCTCATAAATTAAAAATATAAAAACGATTAAATTAACCTAATAATAAGTACAATAACATGGCAAAAGAAAAATTTGACCGCAGTAAGCCACATTTGAACATTGGCACTATCGGTCACGTTGACCACGGTAAAACAACCCTGACTGCAGCTATTACCAAAGTTTTGGCTGATGCAGGATTTTCTGAGGCACGCTCATTTGAATCAATTGACTCAGCTCCTGAAGAAAAAGAAAGAGGTATTACCATTAATACTGCGCACGTAGAATATTCCACACAAACACGTCATTATGCTCACGTTGATTGTCCTGGACACGCAGATTATGTTAAAAACATGGTAACAGGTGCGGCTCAAATGGATGGAGCAATTTTAGTTGTTGCTTCAACTGATGGCCCAATGCCACAAACACGTGAGCACATTTTGTTAGCCCGTCAAGTTGGTGTTCCTTCTTTAGTTGTGTTTATGAATAAGGTTGACATGGTTGACGATCCCGAATTATTGGAACTCGTTGAGATGGAAATTCGCGAACTTTTATCGTTCTATGAATATCCGGGTGATGATATTCCCGTTATTCAGGGCTCAGCCCTTGGAGGATTAAACGGTGATCCGAACTGGGTAGGAAAAATAATGGAACTAATGGACGCTGTAGATTCATATATTCCAATTCCTCCAAGATTAACCGAACTTCCTTTTCTAATGCCTGTTGAAGATGTTTTTTCAATCACTGGTCGTGGAACGGTTGCCACCGGACGTATTGAAAGAGGTATCATTAATTCAGGTGAGCAGGTTGATATTTTAGGCATGGGAGCTGAAAATTTAAAATCTGTGGTTACAGGTGTTGAAATGTTTAGAAAAATTTTAGACAGAGGCGAAGCTGGAGATAACGTTGGTTTATTATTGAGAGGTATTGAAAAGA
>JACMND010000097.1 GCA_014378705.1 Pedobacter sp.
GATAACATTGAAGGAACTGTTAAAAATTCGTCTTTATCCCGCCTAACAGCAAAATTAAATGGTTCTCAAAATTTATTTAACGATAAAGTAAGGATAGATCTTTCTTTAACAGGATCTAATGTAAAAAATAACTATGCTCCTATCTCGGACAATGCTGGTTTTCAGGGTAGTTTAGTTGGGGCAGCCATTCAGGCAAATCCTACTTATCCCATTAAAAATGCTGATAATAAAACATTTTTTTACCCTGGGGGAGATTTTCGTAATCCCGCTGCCATGCTCGATTATATAGATGACAGTGATAATATTAACCGTTATCTTACAAATGTTAGTGGAACTTGGAATGTAACAAAAGGTTTAGCATATAAGATAACATTTGGATTGGACAATTCAAAAAGTGTTAGAGAAACCTTCCTTGATTCACGTTTACAGGGATATACAGGTGGTGCAAATTACCGTGGTATTCCTATTGATCAGGTTACTGGTAACGGTAGGGGGATTTTACAAAACAATAAATTGCAGACAACTCTTGTTGAGAATACCCTGACTTATAATGCAGACGTTGCAGGTAATGCTTTAACCGCTCTTGTAGGTCTTTCTTACCAAGATTTTAAAAATTATTCCTTTTATAATGTTGCGGCCAACGCTGTTACTCCAAATACTTCAGTTAATAATCTTGCTGGATTTAAAAAGCAGGTTCCGGTATTTGGTGATAGCTCAAGGAACGAACTTCAGTCATATTTCACCAGATTAAATTATAATGTTAAAGATAGATATCTGATTACTGCTACTTTACGTTCAGATGGATCTTCAAAGTTTGGTGCAAATAATAAATATGCTTATTTTCCTGCTCTTGCAGCAAAATGGAAAATAATGAATGAACGCTTTATGCCGAAAAGTGGTTTATTCAGTGATTTAAGCTTGCGTTTAAACTATGGTCAAACTGGAAATCAGGAATATCCGGGTGGTGCAGCCTTGCAATTATCTCAACGGCAATTAAACGGAGATATAAATATATTAAATGACGCAAATCCTGATATTAAGTGGGAAACTACGACGCAATACGGCGCTGGTATTGACTTTTCTTTATTTAATGGACGTTTTGGAGGAACAGTTGATTATTTCAATAAAAACACAAGTGACTTACTATTTTTACAGGATTTTGCACAGCCAACTGCTAATAGTAGAAGATGGACTAATCTTGCAGGTAACGTAATAAATAAAGGTGTTGAATTTGGGTTAAATCTTCAGGCTATAGAGTCCGATAAATTTAACTGGGAAGTACTTTATAATATGACTTTCCTAAAAAACAACGTTGAGAATTTTGGTAACACTACAGTTATTACCGGAGATATTAACGGCCAAGGTTTATCCGGAGCTTACGTTCAGACTATCCGTAACGGATACCCGCTTGCTTCTTTTAACTTACCAACTTTTGAAGGTTATGATGCTAACGGGTTAGCAATATATCCAAATGATGCAGCTTTTAGTGTAGTTGGAAGCGCATTACCTACGTTCAATGCTGGTTTAACCAACAATTTTACCATGGGTAAATGGAATGCAAATTTCTTTATTAATGCTTCTACTGGGTTTTATATCTACAACAATACTGCAAATGCTTTATTTACTAAAGGAAGTTTAAAAAACGCAAGAAATGTTACTCAGGATGTTGCTAACAGTACTGAAGATGCTTTGAACGCACCGGAAGTTTCTACTCGTTTCCTTGAGAAGGGTGACTTTGTACGCTTAGCAAATGCAAGCTTAGGATATACTTTTGATACTAAGAATCTGTCCAGAGTAAAAAATTTAAGATTGTCATTGTCTGGTCAAAACTTGTTATTAATTACTAACTATTCTGGGTTAGATCCCGAGGTAAATACAAACAAAGCACTTAATTCTGTACCTTCAAGGGGAATTGACTATACGTCATATCCAAGTGCCAGAACGTTTACTTTTGGAGTTAGTGCAGGATTTTAACATTAAATAATTATAAAATGAAAAAAGTTACTTATAAAGTTTTTGCAGCTTTAAGCGGCGCTTTAATTTTAAGCACTGTTGGCTGTACAAAATTAGAGGAGAAACCTCTAGGGTCAAGATTCGTTAACGAAAACAAGGCAACTGGAACGGCAGAATTAGGAAGTGTGTACTCTGTATTAAATGGTTTTACTGATCAATCTAACATTTATGCTTTACAGGAGCACACAACTGACGAAATGATGGGTCCAACCCGTGGAACGGACTGGGGTGATTTTGGAACTTGGCGTAAATTACATCAACATACTTGGGATCCTTTTCATAACCAAATTAACTCCACCTGGGATCAATTAAATACTGGTATTTATAGGGCAACTCAGGTATTGAGTACTGCAAGTGATATCCAAATAAAAGCAGAAGCAAGCTTTTTACGAGCCTTTTTCATGTTTCAGGTAGTAGATTTATTTGGTCAGCAACCATTTAGAGAAATTACTGACGCTCCCGAAGTCAATCCTAAGGTATTTACACGTGCTGAAGCTACTGATTTAATTATTAAAGATTTAGAATTTGCGGAAGCTAATCTTGCTATCGGTACTCCAGGTAAGGCCAATAAATTAGCTGCACAGGCTATGCTCGCGAAAGTTTATTTAAATAAAGCTGTTTATACTTCTGCTATTGTCGGCGGACCTTTCACTTTTGCCAAAGCAGACATGGATAAAGCTATTGATTATAGTAACCGGATTATGGGTAAATCCTTAACTCCTATTTACTTCAATAACTTTACTCCAGACAATTCAACTGCCTCTAGTGAGTTAATTTTTGTAATTCCTAACGAAGAAGGTGCAGCAATTGGAAATGTCCAAAATCGTTTTCGTATGACTTTACATTATAACCAAACACCTGGAGGATGGAATGGATTTACTACGCTGGCAGATTTTTATAAATCATTTGAACCTAACGATCAACGTAGAGGTGGTAGTTTTCCTGGGCTAACAGATAAGATTGGGCTTAGATCAGGATTTCTTGTTGGACAGCAATTTGGACCAAACAATATACCTTTAAAAGATAGAAGTGGCAATCCGCTAATTTTTAGCGAAAATGCTAATCTTTTGTTTTCAACCGAAAATCAGGGAATTAGGGTTGTAAAATACATACCTAAACCAAATGCTACCAACACGGACATTATTGAACAAGCGGGTAATGATTATGTGTTTCTACGGTGGGGCGATGTTGTGTTGATGAAAGCTGAAGCAATTTTAAGGGGAGGTACAGATCCTTTAGGCCAAACTCCTTTATCGATAGTTAACGACCTTAGGTCTATAAGAGGTGCAACTGTTGTGGCTTCTGTAGATGATAAGGTTTTGTTAGCGGAGCGAGGTCGTGAGCTTTACTGGGAAGGTTGGAGAAGAAACGATCAAATACGTTTTGGAACTTTTAATGAGCCGGTTGACCAGCGTTCAGCTAAATCCGATCCTACCCGTACGCTGTTCCCTATTCCACAAAGAGCAGTAGATACTAACCCTAATTTAACTCAAAACCCAGGTTACTAACCTGAAACTGTTTACATAGATTTTGCTAATTTTGTAGCGCACCGTTTACTACGGTGCTCTTTTTTTATATTCCTAAATTTAAATGATCAAAATCATTCCTTTATATTTTTTATTGATTTTTTTGCTGTCCTGTTCAAAGGCTACCGATAATACCTTATTTGCTCTGCAGGATAATAATACTTTAGGTGTTGATTTCATTAATAAACTTGATGAAAGCCAGGGTACTAATGTATTTACATTTCGTAACTACTACAATGGTGGCGGTGTCGCCATTGGTGATATCAACAATGATGGCTTAAACGATGTTTACTTAACCTCCAATCAGGGTGACAATCAATTGCTGCTTAATAAGGGAAAATGGCAATTTGAAAATATCGCTGAAAAGGCCGGGGTAAAAGGCTCTAAATATTGGAGCACCGGGGTGACAATGGTTGATATTAACTCGGATGGTTGGCTTGATATTTATGTTTGTAACAGTGGGAATGCGCAGGGAAAGGAAACTGAAAATGAGCTTTTTATAAATCAAAAAGACGGCACTTTTAAAGAGCAAGCAACAATCTACGGTTTGGCAGACAGGGGATTGTCAACCCATGCGGTTTTCTTTGATTATGATTTGGATGGTGATTTGGATTGTTATGTTTTAAATAATTCTTTTCGGCCGATTGGGAGCTTTGATTTTAGTAAAAACCTTCGTACAGAAGTGGATGAACTTGGCGGAGATAGATTGTATAAAAACGAATCAGGAAAGTTTAAAAATGTTACTCTGGAATCTGGGATTTATTCAAGTGATATTGGATTCGGATTAGGAGTATCTGTAATAGATATTAACCAGGATGGTTATCCTGATATTTACGTTTCGAATGACTTTTTTGAGCACGATTACCTGTACATCAACCAGCAAAACGGAACTTTTAAGGAAGATATAAAAGAGCAAACAGGTCATTTAAGCCTGGCTTCTATGGGTTCTGATGTTGCGGATATTAACAACGATGGTTTGTATGATATTTTTACTACAGAAATGCTTCCCGAAAGTGACCGGCGTTTAAAAACCATGACTTCTTTTGAATCTTACGACATTGTAAAATCAAAAGAGCGTGACGGTTACTACACCCAGTTTATGCAAAACTGTCTTCAACTAAACAACGGCGACGGCAGTTTTTCTGAAGTTGCCTTTTACGCCGGTGTTGCCGCCACAGACTGGAGCTGGGGCGCTCTGACTTTCGACATAGATAACGACGGATGGAAAGATATTTTTGTTTCTAACGGAATTTATAAAGACCTGACTAATCAGGATTATATTGAGTTTCTAGCCAACAGGGATAATATGGATAAAATTGCCCAGGGCAAAAAGTTCGACTTTAAAGATTTTACGGATAAAATGAAATCAACCCCGATTTCTAATTATGCCTTCATCAACAACAAAAATCTAACATTTTCTAATAGATCTAAAGAACTTGGTTTAGATAAAGAATCTTTTAGTAACGGGGCCGCTTATGGTGATCTGGATAATGATGGCGATAACGATCTGGTAGTAAACAACGTGAACATGCCTGTGTTTATTTACAAGAATAATTTGGAAAAATTGGTTAAAAACCATTTTATCCAGTTAAAACTGGAAGGTGACAGTTTAAATAAGAACGGACTCGGGAGCACCATCAAAACTTTTAACAAAAATCTTTCTACCATATATTATCATCAACCGGCTCGTGGTTTCCAAAGCAGTATTTCACCTAACCTGATTACGATAGGCGTAGGCAATCATCGCGTTATTGATTCTATACAGATCATTTGGCCAGGAGGGAAATATCAAACCATCCAAAATCTACGCTCAGATAGCCTTTATACTTTTCAAGCTTCTAACGCCACCAAAAAGTATATTTATCGAAGCTCTATAACTAGAAATACCCTTTTTGTTAAATCGGATAAACAGATTTTTGAAACTGAACCAAAGCATATTGAAGATGATTTTATTGATTTTGACAACGAAAGGCTGATGCTTCAGATGCTATCTACCGAAAACCCATATCTTACTTCCGGAGATCTGAACGGAGACGGCCTGTCCGATTTTTACATGAGTGCTTCCAAAGGGCAAACTGCAGGAATTTATCTTCAGCAAAACAATGGAAAATATACAAAATATGTTCCGGAGGAATTTAAAAAACAGGTTTATTTAGAGAATGCCGGAGCCGTCTTTGGAGATTTTGATCAGGATGGTGATGAAGATCTAATCGTTACATTCGGAGGCAACCAGGAGCAGCCCGGAGATAAAGTGCTATATCCCAGGTTTTATGAGAATGACGGAAGGGGCAAGCTGTCAAGAAACAACAAAAAAAATATTACAGTTTCTATTAACGCTTCAGTAATTATCAAATCCGATATTGATAAAGATGGTGACCTGGATTTATTTATCGGCGGAAGAAGTGTTTCGGGTAGTTACGGCAGTTCCCCGCAATCTTATGTGTTTAAAAATGACGGGAAAGGGAACTTTACGGATATATCCCGCCAGGTTTTTGGTAAGAATACGAATTTAGGAATGGTTACCGATGCCAAATGGGTTGATCTTGATAAAAATGGTTTCGAAGATCTGGTCGTTACCGGCAACTGGATGGGTATTAGAATTTTTAAAAACAGTTCGGCCAATTTTACTGCTGACAACCGGCTTGAAAACTACAAAGGTTGGTGGAGCAGTTTAGCGGTGGCGGATGTAGACGGAGATGGTGACGTTGATATTATAGGCGGTAATCTGGGGCTCAATTCTAAGTTTAAGGCTTCGGAGAAAGAACCAATGTCATTATACATTAAAGACTTTGACAATAACGGAACTAAAGAATGTGTTACTTCAGTGTTTAAAAGTGATCACAAAGAATATGTTTTTCATTTAAAGCAGGACCTTACTGCGCAGCTGCCCTCTTTTAAAAAACGGTTTTTAAAATATGAAGATTATGCAGGTAAAGAATT
This sequence comes from Pedobacter sp., assembly GCA_014378705.1. Taxonomy (GTDB): domain Bacteria; phylum Bacteroidota; class Bacteroidia; order Sphingobacteriales; family Sphingobacteriaceae; genus Daejeonella. Next base: position 6,480 of record JACMND010000097.1, read on the forward strand.
TAAGGATGTCTTTACCGATGATCTGACCAAAGGAGCAGAAATGCATCAGATTAAGGATCTTAAAACAGCGGTTTTTATAAATGAAGGTGAAGATAAACCTTTTATGCATGTGCCTTTGCCGTATGAGGCGCAACTATCTTCAGTTAACGTTATCCTTTGCGATGATATTACTAAAGACGGAACAATGGAAATTATTCTCGCCGGGAACTTTTACGGTTTTAAGCCTGAAGTAGGAAGGCTTGACGCGAATTACGGCCAGGTATACCAGTACAGGCAAAATAAATTTAAATTTATTCCTCCGTCACAAAGTGGCTTAAAGTTAAATGGTCAGGTGAGGTCCGCATTAATAATTAGAAATAAAAACGGTGGTAAAACCTATTTGTTTGGTAAAAATAACGGGCTTTTATCTGCTTTTAAATTTAATGAGACTGCAAATAATAAGATTATTGCCGTACGGTAGTTAATTGCCAGGAGTATTAAACCCTCTTTTAAATAAACCCGGTTGAAGCGGAAAGCCCCTGATTCTCATCGGGGCTTGAAGAGAAAAACGGGGCTGATTTTGCCAAGCATTGCTGCCGTTATTTTTCAAAAAGTAATAGCGCTAGATTGAATATTTCAATCACATTGAATTAGAAATATAATTATGATGCCGTCTCCTTTGTCGATTAATTGTTCTTCATTCCCCATTTCATTCGCTCTCCTGATTTGTACATTATTGTTCCAATCTTGTAAATCAAACATTGACAAAGATTCCCAAGGCATTTTTAAACTTCTTGACCCTCAACAAACTAATGTTACTTTTTCAAATAATATTACTGAGAGCGATTCACTTAATATTCTTGATTATTTATACTTCTACAATGGTGCAGGCGTAGCTTCCGCAGATTTTAATAATGATGGTTTAGAAGATCTTTACTTTATTTCCAACCAGGAATCAAATAAATTTTACCTGAACACGGGCGGCCTTAAGTTTAAAGATATTACCGATAAAGCGGTTCTGAAAGGTTCTGGAAACTGGAAAACGGGCGTTACAGTGGTTGATATTAATAACGACGGTTTTAAGGACATTTACGTGTCAGTTGTTTCCGGGTATAAAAGCCTGAAAGGCAAAAACCAATTGTATATTAATAATGGCAACCTCACGTTTACAGACAAGGCAGCTGATTACGGACTTGATTTCGCAGGTCTTTCTACCCAGGCATCCTTTTTTGATTACGATAAAGATGGCGATCTGGATATGTTCCTGTTAACACATTCGGTTCACAGCAACGATACCTACGGCGACTCAACGCTACGCTTCAAATACAACGAGATTGCCGGTGATCATCTTTTCAGGAACGATAACAATTATTTTACCGACGTAACTAAAGGATCCGGAATTTATGCAGCATCCATCGGATATGGGCTTGGGATTACCATTTCTGACTTTAATAATGATGGCTGGGATGACATTTACATCAGCAATGATTTTTTTGAGCAGGATTATTATTATATCAACCAGCAAAATGGAAAATTTAAAGAAAAACTTAAAGAAGCTTTTGGCCATACAAGCTTGTTCTCGATGGGAAGTGCAGCGGGTGATATAAACCTGGATGGGAATATGGATATGGTGTCTACAGATATGTTGCCTTCGGATATGAAGATGCTTAAATCAACAATAAACGATGAGCCGCTTGATATTTACAACCTCGAAGTTAAAGCTGGGTTTTATTACCAGAACTCAAGAAATTCACTTCAATTGAATGTGGCGAACGGGCAAAAATTTGTAGATATCGGTTTATATTCAGGGGTTGCGGCCACAGACTGGACCTGGTCACCCTTGATACAGGATTTCGATATGGACGGACAGAAAGATCTATTTTTTTCTAACGGCATCAAAAAGAGGCTTAATGATCTGGACTATTTAAAATATCTGGGGGACGGGAATGTAGTTAATGATTTCGATAAAAATAAAAAATTTGACCGCACCAAAGTTGAAAAAATGCCCGATGGACGCGTTGCCAATGTTTTTTACCGCGGAGATAGTGCTTTGAAGTTTACGGATGTTTCCGATCAAAATGATATGAAAACGCTGTCAGCTTCTGCCGGAACAGTTAATGTTGATCTGGATAATGATGGCGACCTTGAGATAGTAACTAACAATATGAATGAGCCGGCTTACATTTACCAGAATAATCGCATTCTGGAAGATACTGCAGATCATCCTTCATTCATTACTTATTCGCTTAAATTTAATGGTGCAAACATAGATGGGATAGGTACAAAATTGTACATGCGGACAACGGCGGGGAAAGTAGACCATCAGGAAATTCAAACCAGCACCGCCTTTCAAAGCAGCCAAAACAATAATTTATTATTTACTTTTTCTAAGGGTGATAAGCCTTTGGCCGTATTGGTGGTTTGGCCAGATAATTCATACCAGACAGTTAAAAATCTGAAGTTGGGCAGGCAAAAAATAGCCTGGAATAAAGCTGCTATTTCTTTAGCAGGTAAAAATATCTCCGGTATTATTTCAGAATTTATTAAGGGAAGTTCTCAGTTTAAATACGAGAATGTGAGTTCTACTATGATAGCCGAACTAAAAATTAGCCAGACACCCGATTTTAATTATTATTCCCTTTTACCACACACATATTTAAAGCATACGCCAGCAATTGC
>JACMND010000098.1 GCA_014378705.1 Pedobacter sp.
ATTTTCACCAGTTTCCGGTATATTTCCTTATCAGTAACCTGCTTGTTTTGTTACCTGTGTCGTTAATAATGTATGCAGGGATAACTTTTTTATTTATCCCCTGGCTTAGTCTTCTTAAACCCCTTGGTTATTTTTTAAATCAACTAATATTATGGACGAATAAAATTTTGTATTTTATTGAAGATTTGCCGTTTTCTAGCATCTCTGGTATTTGGATTAGTAAATCAGAATATATCCTTCTCTATTTTCTTATCGCCGGGATAATTTGGACGGCTTTGTCAGCAAAAAAAATCGGCGTTTATATTTGTCTGGGATTAATACTTTGTTTAGTAACAAGCCTCACACTTAAAAACATAGGTTATCTGCGAAACCGGGAACTGATCTTTTATAGTCTTCGTAAAAATTCTGCCATCGCTTACATTCAACATAAAAATGCATACCTCATTAATGATTTAGGAAACGATGAAAAGACAATGCAATTCTCTTTAAAACCAGTATTGGATAGTCGCGGTGTTAAACTGATTAAAAACATTACTTTTCAGGATACAATTTCAGATATTTCCTTTAGATCATCGCCTATTCAAATGACTTTTGGGAATACCAGAGTATTAAGATGGTCCCGAAGAATGGATAATTTAACGTTCAGTCAAATAATTAGAACAGACATCGTATTAATCAGCGGAAATCCTAAAACCAGCATCTCCAATATTAAAAGAAATGTAGCATTTACTATGCTTTTAATAGACGCTACCAATCCGGACTACAAAATAAGTAAATGGAAAGTTGAAGCTGATAGTCTAAAAATACCCGTAAGGATATTAAAAAAAAGCCCCGCGTATATTTTAAAGTTTTGATTTAAGGATTCACTATTTTCTATTAAACCAATTAATTTTAATTGAGTCCGCTTTCGTTTTTTATTTAAATGGATTAGCTTAGGAAACAGAATGTACCATCACCAACAATTTTTTAATAGAAACCTATTTTTATTAAGTCTGGCTGAAGATGTTATTTGGGATGTGATTGTGATAGGCGGTGGTGCCACAGGTTTAGGAACAGCACTTGACTCCGCTTCCAGGGGATTTAAAACGCTGTTGCTTGAGCAGTCTGATTTTGCTAAGGGAACATCCAGTCGTAGTACAAAATTGATCCATGGAGGTGTTCGTTACCTGGCTCAAGGCCATATTGCAATGGTTTATGAAGCCTTAAAAGAGCGTGGTCTTTTATTAAAAAATGCACCTCATATAATTAAAAAGCAAGTTTTTATTATTCCTTGTTATGGATTGTGGTCTGGACTGAAGTACCTCATCGGTTTAAAAATATATGATTTGATGGCCGGAAAATTAAGGTTTGGTAAATCAACTTTTCTTAACAAAAATAAAGTATTGGAATTATTGCCTGGCTTAAAGGCACAAGGTTTGAAAGGTGGTGTGGCATATTTTGACGGGCAGTTTGACGATACCCGGTTAGCGGTAAACATAGCTCAAACCTGCGCTGAACAAGGCGGAACGCTCTTAAATTATGTACAGGTAAAAGAATTATTAAAAGGAATTGACAAAAAAATAAACGGGCTTATTGCTACAGATCTGGAAAATAACCGGGAATTTAAATTACAAGCTAGAGCGGTAGTTAACGCGACGGGTGTATTTGTAGATGATATTTTAAATATGGATACCCCTGGCCGCAAACCTCTGGTAAGTCCAAGTCAAGGAGTTCATTTAGTGATAGATAAATCTTTCATGAGTGCTGAAACAGCAATTATGATTCCTGAAACTTCTGATGGTCGTGTGCTGTTTGCCGTTCCGTGGAAGGATCATGTTTTACTGGGAACTACAGATACACCCTTATCAAAACACAGTTTAGAACCTATAGCTTTAGAAAAAGAAATACGTTTTATCCTGCAAACGATAAGAAACTATTTGATAACAGCGCCTTTGCGCAAAGATGTTTTAAGCGTATTTGCCGGTCTGCGACCTCTGGCTGCCTCTAATAATGATTTAGGAAATACCAAAGAACTATCGCGAAGTCACAAAATATTTGTTTCTGAATCCGGACTCATTACTATAACAGGCGGTAAGTGGACTACCTACCGAAAAATGGCAGAAGATACAGTTGATAAGGTGATTAAGGTTGCGGGTCTTAGGCACGTTGCATGCAAAACTGCTGATTTAAAAATCCACGGCTCTATGAATTGCCATAACGATAGCTCTCTTTTGGTTTGTGGAAGTGATAAAGCCAATATTTCTGCGCTCATTGCAACAGAGCCCAGGTTGGCAAATAAACTTCACAACAAAATGCCTTATATTCAGGCGGAAATAATTTGGGCAGTCCGTAACGAAATGGCCCGTACAGTTGAAGATGTACTTGCAAGACGGTTAAGGGTTTTATTTTTGGATGCAAGAGTTGCTATAGAAATGGCACCGCAAGTAGCGTCATTAATGTCAAAGGAATTAAATTTGGATGTTACCTGGGAAAAAGAACAAGTAAAAACGTTTGTTGAACTGGCTAATAATTATTTACTGGAACCGTAAATAAACAACCAAAGCAACCCTATTATCAAGAACACAAACTTAACTGATTAACCGAATTTAAAAGCTCAAATTAAAATAACACAGATTCGTTTAGTGGGTGTAATCAATGTCCTTTAGGTCTTACTAGTAAATACTAAACAATGAGCAACGAAAAATTCATTCTATCATTAGATCAGGGGACGACAAGCTCAAGGGCTATTGTGTTTAACCATAAAGGCGGTTTAGTTTCTGTTGCCCAAAAGGAATTCACCCAAATTTATCCGCAATCCGAATGGGTAGAGCATGATCCCAGAGAAATTTGGGCGGGCCAGGTTTCTGTAGCTGCCGAGGCGATTTTAAAAGCAAATTTACATGCCAGAAATATTGCAGCAATCGGGATCACCAATCAACGGGAAACCACTGTAATTTGGGATAAGGAAACCGGCGAACCTGTTTACAATGCCATTGTTTGGCAGGACCGGCGCACTGCAGCTTATTGTGATAATCTAAAAGCCCAGGGTTTAGATCAGATGATCCGGGAAAAGACCGGTCTGCTGATCAATGCTTATTTTTCGGCAACTAAAATAAGATGGATATTAGAAAACGTAGTCGGGGCTGCAGAAAAAGCCGCAAACGGAAAGTTAGCATTCGGCACGATTGATTCCTGGCTCATATGGAATTTGACAGGAGGTAAAACCCATGTTACGGATGTTAGCAATGCTTCGCGTACGCTTCTGTTTAATATCAATACACTTACATGGGATGAAGAGCTTTTGCAATTGTTTGATATTCCGGTTAGTATGCTACCAGAGGTAAGGTCATCCAGTGAGGTTTTGGGAGAAACATCGGCTAAGTTGTTTGCAACAAAAATTCCGATTAGTGGGGTGGCCGGCGATCAGCAGGCGGCATTATTCGGGCAGCTTTGCACACAACCCGGTATGGTTAAAAACACGTACGGAACGGGTTGTTTTATGCTCATGAACATTGGTGAAAAGCCAATCTTATCTAAAAATAATCTCTTAACCACAGTTGCCTGGAAGATTGGTAACAAAGTTGAATACGCCTTTGAAGGAAGTATTTTTATAGCCGGAGCCGTTGTGCAATGGCTGCGTGACGAATTAAAAATTATAGCAGCTTCCGCCGATGTAGAAATGCTTGCAGCCAAAGTGGAAGACAGCGGCGGGGTATATTTTGTTCCCGCTTTCGTGGGGATGGGTGCTCCGCACTGGAACCAGTATGCCAGGGGCACTATCTTCGGAATTACACGTGGAACCAATGATTCTCATATTGCAAGAGCTGCTCTTGAAAGTATTGCCTTCCAAACCCTGGAAGTTTTAAAAGCCATGGAGGCAGATTCCGGAATTACGATTAAAGAGCTCCGGGTTGATGGAGGCGCTACCGCGAATAACTTGCTGATGCAGTTTCAGGCTGATATTTTAAAAGCCAAAGTTGTCCGTCCGGAAATGGTTGAAGTAACAGCCATAGGTGCAGCTTATCTGGCTGGTTTGGGAGTAGGCTATTGGGATAGTGTTGACAATATTCAGCAACAATGGGAAGTAAGCAAAATATTTACACCAGATACAGAACGAGAAACTTCTGAAATGATAAAAGGCTGGAGCAAAGCGGTTAATGGTGTTAAAGCCTGGTCGGAATTATAAAATTTCTGTAACTAAATTTAAATTAAATAATTATGACTCCGTTCGCAGCCGAAATGATCGGTACTTTCTTTGTAATACTTTTGGGAAATGGTGTTGTTGCGAATGTGGTATTAATCGGGACCAAAGGAAACAACAGCGGATGGATGGTTGTTTCAACCGGGTGGGCTTTAGGGGTTTTTGTAGGCGTCGTCATTTCGGCACCTTTTAGCGGGGCGCATTTAAACCCAGCGGTTACGTTCGCACTAGCAATTGCCCATAAATTTGATTGGGCTAAAGTTCCATTGTTTATTCTGGCTCAATTTATTGGTGCCATGGCCGGTACTTCGGTAATGTATTTAATGTATAAAGATCATTTTGAAAAAACACACGACTCAGGATTGAAATCCGCACCTTTTTTCACAACCCCTGCTATAAGAAATAAACTGTCTAATTTTTTTAGTGAAGCAGTAGGAACATTTGTGCTAATTTTTGTAATTTTTTATTTAACAAATGCTGAAATGGGGACCGATAAAACCCCTGTTGGCCTGGGTTCTCTTGGAGCTATTCCGGTTGCTTTTTTAGTTTGGGCCATAGGCTTGTCGTTGGGTGGAACAACGGGCTATGCTATAAATCCGGCAAGGGATTTAGGACCAAGGATCATGCATTCAATTTTGCCTATAGGTGGTAAAGGAAGCAGTGACTGGGGTTATGCATGGGTTCCTCTATTTGGCCCCTTGACAGGCTCAGCATTAGCTGCCTTGCTTTATTTGTGGTTAACTATTTAATTATAAAATGGTTTGTTTCTAAGTGCGGGATAAATAGGAATCAAATTTATTTTTACCATGCTGGGAATATTGAAACAAAATTTTAGTTTTTTAGTGATAATCGTTTTAACGATAATAGCGGGCTGCAACAATTCAACTGCAAATTACCAGATGCCATTACCAGTATTTGATACGGAAGGACATCGGGGCGCTCGCGGGCTCATGCCTGAAAATACAATTCCTGCGATGCTTAAGGCCATTGATCAGGGTGTTACTACCCTTGAAATGGATGTCCACATAACCGCTGACAGAAAGGTAATTTTATCGCATGATGCGCACATCAATTCTTTGTTTACGCTTAACGCAGATGGTAAAGAAATTTCCGAAGGTGAAGCAAAAAGTTTAGCGTTTTACAAAATGCAGTATGCTGCCATAAGTCAATATGATGTTGGGTCTAAGTATTATAAAAATTTTCCGCGGCAGCAAAAGATTAAAACGCAAATCCCGCTGTTATCTCAATTGGTAGATTCAGTTCAGAATTACTTGGCAAAAAATAATAAGGCACAGGTTTTTTACAACATAGAAACAAAATCAAAACCTGATGGAGATCATATTTTTCACCCTGAACCTGAAACTTTTGTTAAATTGATTATGGATGTGATTAAAAAAAAGAAGTTAACACAATGGGTAATCATTCAATCTTTTGATCCGCGAACGCTTCAAGCAGTGCATGAAAAATATCAGAATGTAAGGACATCGCTATTGATTGAAAACGGAACTTTAGAAAGTAACCTTAAAAAATTGAATTTTCTTCCTTCTATTTACAGTCCGAATGCGAAGCTTGTAACTGCAGAACTTGTGAAAGAATGTCACAAAAAAAATTTAAAAATAGTTCCCTGGACTGTAAATACTAAAAAAGAAATTGAAGATTTAAAATTTTTAGGTGTTGATGGAATTATTTCTGACTTCCCGGATCTTTTTTATTTAAAATAAAATTTTGATTTAGATTTAATATTTAAAGCCTAGAAATGGTCGAAAACGTATTTTCAATTTTGCTTCTATTGTTCGGTCTTAGTTCTTACGCACAACAGCAGGAGCCAATCAAAACTGATGGATTACAATTTAAGGAATTTTTTTTTGAGATGTTAAAACGCGATCCAAATCGTTATCAGGATTTGTTGACTGTACAAAAACGCTGTGCCAGACACATGGCAAATATCCGAACGATGACTTGTGGGGGTAAAATTGTCGTTGCAGGCCCATTTAATAACTGGAGCAATTGGCGTGGGATTTTTATATTTAAAACAAAAATGATGGATGATGCAAAATCTTTAGTTATAAATGACCCGATGATTATTACAGGTTGGCTAAACCATGATATTCATCCACGGTGGACGATGAAGGGAGCAAAATTTAGCTGATGAAATTAGTTCAATATGAAGTAATTGACCGAATCGGGTATATCACTTTAAACAGGCCTAAAAAACGAAACGCTTTTAATCCGGAGCTTGTATTGTCATTAAAAACTTATTTTAAGAAGGCCCTTAATGATTTGGAAGTTAAAGTGATCGTGCTGAAAGCAAATGGAGAGGTTTTTAGCGCAGGTGCTGATCTGGCTTATTTGCAACAAATGCAGAATAACTCATACGAAGATAATCTTGCTGATTCGTCTTCTTTAA
>JACMND010000099.1 GCA_014378705.1 Pedobacter sp.
ACTGTTAAATTTACTGGCATCATTTCTAAACAAGTTGCTCAAATTTATCAGGGTGTGACTTTGATTTTCCATAATTATTATATCTAAAATTAGTTAATGGTTAATTTTAAGCTCATATAAATGTCGCTAACACTATGAAATTTTATATTGATTTATGTTAGGGAACCACCTGATTCTGGTCAACTTTAGTTTATATTGCTGGTTGGTTCGATTTAGATTTAACTTCTCTGTAATGAAAAGGGTACGAGTTCATATTTGCTCAAAATATTCTCTAACACTCCCATTAAATTCAGTATTTACTTGATTAACATCAAGTTTTTTAGTGATGCAAATCATCTTCAATGTATCATTAAATTGTACTTTAGGTAAATTGGTTAAATATTATTAGCACTAAATTTACAGGAAGGGTTATCTCCAAGTTTATTTGCTGTAATAACCTATATATCATCTTCTTATTAGAGCTATTTTAAAAGGATACCCATAAATATTGTACAGATTTTAATTATTTAAACCATAAAATTTATCTCCTATGAATACAATGACCACGGTTACAGAGGTATTAAATCATCTTAAACAAACTGGCTATACAGTGGATTTCAACATTAACGACAACCACTTAGTTTGCCATGACAACTCCATTCAAATTCATCCCGATGAATTTGTAATTGATAAACATTACCGATTTGAAGGAGCCACAGATCCAGGAGATGAAGCGATTATATATGCCATCTCATCAACAAAACATAACATTAAAGGCACGTTGGTAAATGGGTACGGTATTTATAGCGATCCGAAGATTGATGAAATGATTAAATCACTAACAGAAAAAGCAAGCCCACTAAAAGGCCCTTCAATTTAGTTTTACATAGTTATACACCTTAACAATTCCTGGTAATCAACCGAACAACGGAAACCAATTACTCTGAAAATGAGGTATACAAACTAAAAATTGGTTGATAATTATTAAAAATGATTCGGCATATCAATTTTGGCAACTATTTAGGAACCCTGTTATTTTGACTTTTTATCCACTTAACTACTTCAAACTAAATAACGAATAAAAAACCAGCGCCAACACTTATGGATAATTGAGATAGGCTTAAGGCTTCAAATCCAAAAAACCGTGCAAATACTGGCACAAAAATTAGTAAGCCCGAAATAGCGACGGTGATTACGATAATAATCTGAACCAGATTGTTTTTATAATTTAAGGTAGTGATGATGGAGTAATAAAATGAGCGGTTTACCAGGGTTAAAATTATGTTTGCGGCTATTAGGCTAGTGAAAACCATGGTTCGGGTAAGGAAGTCACTAAATCCCTGATGCACTGAAAATTGATATATTAATAACGTTCCAGCAGTAATCATTAATCCTTGTAAAATACTTATTCCCAATTCTTGAAAATTGAAGAATGTGTTTGTAAAAGGTCGAGGCTTTTGAAGCATGGTATTTTTTCCATCGACTCATTTTCATAAATAATTGAACAGGTAGGCGCCATAATCAGTTCCCGAAAAATGATATGTATCGGCGAAAAAATATTGGGATAGATCCATCCAAAAGCTAGCGGAGATTACACCATTACTGTCAGGTATAACGACTCGGTACTGGAAAAACTGATACACGTTTATGATTCAGAAGGGGCAAAAACGTACTTCTTCTTTGAATAAGCCTTTTATATTTACTGTCTGCCTGGCCGAAAAGCCGGGCTTTTTTGGTAACATAAAATAATTTTATCTTCTGAAAGTTCTCTGCCCAATTAACGCTGCGGGGGATTAGCAGAAGACCCCCTGTTGGTTGCCATCTGCAGGTTTAACATTTCCTTTTTGTTGACCAAATTTTCGAGAGTCTGATGTAAGAAGTCAAGAATGCTAAATCATTAACCTCGAGCCGAAACTAAATATGATGGCGAGCTACAGCCAAAGTTAACCATGTTCTGCCCCAATAACACCAATCCCCCATGTTGTACGTTCGACCTTTCTCCTTGCTCTGCTACAATGCGGGTCTGTGTCGCACCTAAGAGTGTTGCCAATGCCTAGAAACAAGGCAGGCTCTTTTGCAAGATTGGCATTTGTGTTTTGGCTTTGTGTGCATTGCAAATGTGCCTGACTTGGTGCGTCGGTGGTCTTGAAGCCTACAAGTTTTTAAGGTTCGCAGCAAAATTTTAATGGTTTATCTCATTTCCGGAATTTTCCGGGTTCTGCAAAATAATTTTATGTTGTAAAATAAAAAATACGACTTGAAAAGGATACTAATAATTTTTGCATTAATGTTCTTTGCCATAAAAGGCGTGGCTCAAACAATTGAAACCCCTGTATCTGGTAGTGCTGTTGATACAAAGAATACACCAGTTGAATCTGCAACCATTTCACTAATGAAGTCGAAAGATTCTTCGGTAATTAAAATTGCTTTATCAAATAAGGCAGGAAAATTTTCATTTACCGGTATTCCTTACGGAAATTATTTTGTTACTGTAAGCGCTGTAAATTTTAATAAAGTAAATTCTGGTATAATCTCTATTTCGGAAAATAATACCGCAGCCACACTTGATGCTTTAATTTTACAGCCTGTAGCTAAAAATCTTGCTGCTGTTGTTGTTACCAGCAAGAAGCCATTGATTGAACAAAAGATTGACCGCATGGTAGTGAATGTAGATGCTTCTGTAACCAATGTAGGTTCAACCGCTTTGGAAGTGCTTGAAAAATCACCCGGCGTATCTGTTGATAAAGATGGCAA
>JACMND010000100.1 GCA_014378705.1 Pedobacter sp.
CATTTAAAATGGTTGGTTTAATAAGGTTCAACAAAATAAGAAAAAAAGAGGCATAAATAATTGTTAAAAATATTTATGCCTCTAAAACCAAAAGATGAGTTACTTCAAACTGATTTTTTGAGAGATAGTACCTTTAGCTGTGTTTAAATTAACCACATAAACACCAGGTTGTAACTTAGCGGGAATATTGAAAGAGTTTTTTCCTTTTTCCAATTTGACCTCAATTGCGGCTGATTGTTGCCCAGATATGGAATATATAATAACCTTACCTTCAATAATAGCAGGAGAATCTACTGTTATTGATACACCTGTGTTATCAGATAGTGGACTTAATAACATTACCATATCTTCTGCAAAACCGAAATTTACCGCAACAGTTTCTGAAGCTGTAGATTTACCATTAAAATCTACCTGATTTAAATGATAATAATTAGCGCCAAACTCTGGGCTTTTATCTGTAAAGGAATAGTTAATTTTACTGTTAGAATTTCCATTTCCGGTAACTTTACCAATGCTAGTAAACTCTTTTCCGTTTCCAGAACGTAAGACATCAAAGTATGAGTTATTTTGCTCACTTAAAGTAGCCCAATTAAGTATCACATTATCACCAGATTTTTTTCCATTAAAACTAGTTAAGTTAACAGGTAAAACTGCTGTACCAATTGCAGTACTGCCAGATGGAACAAAAGAAACACTTTTAAACAACGTGTTTGTTGGCGCAGTAATAGAAGTGATAGAGGCCGAAGTTGCAAAAGTAGCGCTACTATTCGTTGTTAGTGTTGCGGTTGCATAAGCATCTGTAAATTTCAATAATTTAGAAGTACCGGCACCTGTACCATTATCTCCCCAAGTGGTTGCGTAAACATTTACAAGGGTATTAGAACCAGATGTCCCGCCCACACTGGCAGTAATACTTTTAATATTGTTGAAATTGGTAGCATCAGTAAAGGCGGTATAGGTGCCCAAGCCGCTACCGTCTGTGCTTAAGTAATATCTTCTTATCGTACTGTTAGCATCATCAGCCACGTAGATAATGGTTCTTCCCAGAATTGATACAATAGCAACTTGATTAGCTGCTATAACAGAAGTAAATGGAGCACTGATATCAAATGTTGTAGAAGTTTTTGGTAAAGGAATTGCAAAAGCAAGCTCAGATTTTGAAGTGCCACTATACAAAGAATTAACGCCACCGTTTGCAACATATAACCTGTTTGCGCTATATGTACCACTTACAGAAGCCTTCGCTATGGCTAAACTTTTAGCTGCACTTTGGGCTGTAGAGATACGTGTACTGGTAGTAGCTCCTAATGTTGTGTACTGAATTCCGTTTTGCGACCCATTGGCCCAAATATCTGCTGTACCATCAAACACCGCAGAACGAGGGCTGCCCATACCTGTTGTGGGATCATTAGAAAGGGTTGTAGTGCTATTGAAACTTCCATCTGCTGCGATAACTCCAACCACTAATCCATTTGATGTAGATGGCACTGCACCTCCAACAATTTGGTTATAACCAAAAATGGTTAAATATTTACCATCTTGAGATAAAGTTGATATTCCCTCATCCACATATTTACTAGTTCCATCTCTTCCTAAACCGGTAAATTTCAAATTAGCCCCGTTATCTGTTGATGGGATAGCTCTGCTTTTTACTAACACAAGCGAAGGGGTATACTCATCTATAAAAACTGGTACTGTTACACTATTTCCTAAAGCAGCTGTTCCGTTTCCATAGCGGTACACTGCAAGATTACCCGGAGTAAATGATTGGGCAGATGCATATAGTGCCCCTAAAATAAAACCGAATGTTGTAAGTAATTTTCCTTTCATAATAATTTAAAGATTAATTAATTGGTATATTTATTTGAGTTGTTTGTCCTTTGCTTAAGCCTATAGGCAATTCTGTCAATTGCTTTTTTCCTGTTAATTCCCAATTCGCTATTTTTAATTTTTGTGTTGGATCTGAAATGGAGACCTTCCAATTATTTTTTGCTTTCTCGAGAATATATAACCCTGGTGTACTGAATTTTAAAAGAGGAAATAATTTTGATTGTATTGTGGTCGGCTCATAAATGGCCAACATTAAAATAGTACCGTTAGAAGCTGCTATTACTTGTGCTTTTTTATTGTTTTGCAAAACAATAAGGTCAGGCTTTAAAGTCTTAAACGCATTTAGAGTTGTATTAGGCATTAATGCGTAAGCGTAATTGCCGCTATTTGAAGATATATCGTGATTGATTTCTAAAGTAAAAACTGGTTTTGTGATTGGCTTTTCTTTATCGTAAACAAAAGCAATATCTCCCCAGCTACCTTTTTGGTCTTTTGATGAGATAGAAATATCTGACGATTGCAGGTTGTAGTAACCTATTTTATTGTGGTAAATCCATTTAATTGATTTGGAATTATAAACCGTATCTTTTAATTCTTTAATATTACCATCATTAAAATATACAGACCCTTTTAAATTAGATTGATTTATAGTAGTAAAAACTGGCTGTTTTAATACGCTAGAAATATCTGCACCAAGGCATATTAATTTGTCGTTTAACCAGAAATAAGCTTTGTTACCACTTAAAGAATCTCGATTGAGTTTGAAAGCGGTAACACCGTTTTTTCCACTTACTACTCCTCCAGTAAAATCTCCTTTATTTCTAAATCCGGAATATCCTAAAACTTTTAAGGGCGCTGATGTTTGAAAATTAGTAACTCCTGGAAGTTTTTTCCAGTTTAGATATGGAAAAATGCCTTCATATTCATCCCCATCAACACTTATAAAGTAATTTCCGTCTCCTAAATAATATCCTTTTAGGTTTTCACGGTTTACTACTTCGGTTGCCTGCACTCTTTCAGATGACATTTTCAATGTAGCAAACCAATTTGGTGACCTGTGCACCGTCATATCTGAGCGCCAAAAATGCTTTGTTCCGTTAAGTTGGGGTAAAAACTGAGAACCGTAATTTCTTGATATGAAAGCTTTATATTGATCTGCATTTGCAGGATCTACAAAAGTCATGTCAAGCATTGAATAAGCTATAGCCAAAGCTTTACTTTTATCCACACCCTTAAAAAACTGCCTTCCAAAAGAATTAATATCTAAATATCCTTTCCACGTTATCCAACTATAACCTTGTAACATCAAATTTCTCAAAATTGCTATGTGCTCAGCATCAATCTGTAATGAAGTTCCAGAAAAAACTCTTGACCAAAAGCTTAAGGTATTTACAAATGATAATCCGTAATTCCCAAATTGCTGCTGGGGGCCATGTTGATGAAAACTATTATCTATTTGAATTCCCTCGGCACCAGATATTTTAAGTTCAGAAAATATGGTGTCTCTAGCTAATTTTGCTAAATTTTCATCCTTGAGTAAAATTGCTTTAAACAACACATTTCCGGCAAGCCATACTTTATTTTGACCAGTCATTTTAATCTTAGAGTGATTTAAAACTATAACAGCTTTCTCTTTTTCATCTGAAGAAAGTTCATCTCTTAGCATGATAAAAACCGGTCCTAGTGTTTTAGGAATTCCTATTTCATTATACCACCAGTTTTTACAGATTAAATTAGCATCAAACCAAAATTTAAGTGCGCTGTGCAGTAAGTTTTTGAACTCTGTTTTTTTATAATATTGAGATTGAGGATCTGTGTATAACGATGTTAACAATAAAATTCTTTCGGTGTGGATTTTAGGTTCCCATCCAGATTCTCTAGGGTCATCATACTTTATATCATTCCATTTGCCAGTTGTTAAATCAAAGCTTTTCAATAGTTGATTTACTTCATTTACTTCTAGTGTTTTTTTCTGATAAACTTCTTTGGTAACCATGTCAACCGCATCAGGGTCTTGTTGAAGATTACTAATTATACTATCTAAAGCATTATATCCAGAATCATCTTTTTGATAATAATGTTCGATATTTTTTTCTAACGTACCCAGAAATGATTGGGCAGAACATTGAAATGCAAAAAAA
>JACMND010000101.1 GCA_014378705.1 Pedobacter sp.
AACGATCATCTTCATTGGATAGCAAATGGTTACTCATTTCCTTGCAGCATTGTACCGCGTTAAATAAACCCGATAGAAGTAAAAAGCCTCCGTGTTTTACGGGGCTTGCAACGCATAGCTGGACTGCAAAAGCAAAAATCTACTTGCGTAAATTTACGTATATTCTCTAACCCATGTTTTTGTAATATTTTAAAGATAAACTATTGTATAATTGCCTTGGCATAATAATTAAGCGCTTTCATAATAACTATTAAATTTAAAACTTCCGTAAGATGAATTATATAAATAAGATTATAAATCTCGTCCTGATAGCTATGATTCCATTTTTAGCTATAGGGCAGGAAAAGGAGAAACCAAAGGCTAACTGGCAAAACCTGGATTTGGCAACAGATGGCGTATTTGGAATTAGCACTGAAAAAGCCTACAAAGAATTACTAAAAGGTAAAAAATCAAGCCCGGTAATAGTTGCAGTAATTGATGGCGGGATTGACGAAGAACATGAAGATCTAAAAAAGATAATGTGGGTTAATTCAAAGGAAATAGCAGATAACGGAAAAGATGAAGATAAAAATGGTTTTGTGGATGATGTTTATGGATGGAATTTTATCGGCTCAAAAAAGGGAAATGTTCACTATGATAACATGGAACTTGTACGGCTTATTAAAAAATTGCAGCCAAAATATGCTGCCGCATTAAACTCTACCCCATTTAATGATAAAGAACAAAAAGAATTTTCGCTTTATAAAAAGCTAATTACAGATTACATGGACAAACTGCAAAACGCACAAATGGGCCAGGCAAATACCATGATTTTTAAAAAGTACATTGATGAGATTACAGCGAAGATGAAAATTGCAAATCCGACTCTTAATGACTTTGATAAATATAAACCTGCAAATGATATTGAGGGAAGAGTTCTAAAAGCGATTAAAAGTGAATTAAAGAAAGAACCTGATTTTACGAAATTAAAAGAAGATGTTATTGAAAGTTTAAAATACTATGATGGAATGGTTAAGTATCACTTAAGCCTTGAATTTGAATCACGGGATACCGTTGGCGATAATTACGCTGATAGCAACGAACGTTTTTATGGCAATACAGATATTACAGGCCCAGACGCTGACCATGGTACACATGTGGGCGGAATAATTGCCGCAATTAGAAATAATGAAATTGGTGTGAACGGAGTTGCGGACAATGTGAGATTGATGAGTTTAAGAGCCGTTCCTGATGGGGATGAACGTGATAAAGATGTTGCCAACTCAATACGGTATGCAGTTGATAATGGCGCAAAAATAATTAACATGAGTTTTGGTAAAGCTTATTCATGGGACAAAAAAATAGTAGACGAGGCCGTTAAATATGCCATGGATAAAAATGTTCTATTGGTTCATGCAGCTGGAAACGACGCTTTAAATACGGATAACACCGATAATTTTCCAAACAGGCAGTTTGTTGACAGTTTGGGGCTAAACATGGGAAAGGCAGATGCATGGATAGAAGTGGGTGCATCCGGTTGGAAAAATGACGAGAGTTTACTTGCCAGTTTTTCTAATTATGGGAAAAAGTCAGTAGACGTGTTTGCACCAGGCGTTCAGATTAATTCCACAATCCCGGGCTCTAAATACAAGGAGAACGACGGCACGAGTATGGCTTCGCCGGTTGTAGCTGGTTTAGCTGCATTAATCTGGTCCTATAATCCTGGTTTAAGTGCCGTTCAGGTTAAAGATGTGATCATGAAATCTGTTACCAAAGTTGAAACCAAGGTTAAGATCAGGGATGAAGGAAGTTCTAAAAAGGTTAATTTTTCTGAACTGTCGGTATCTGGAGGCGTAGTTAATGCTTACAATGCTTTGTTACTTGCCCAAAAAATGTCACTTTCTACCACCGCAGAAATTAGGTCTAAATAATATTTAAAGTTTTTAAAAAAAAGCCCTTCGAATTTTTCAAAGGGCTTTTTTTTTTAAAACTTTAAACAAATCCCGGTTGTAGCTTATCTTTAAATTCTTTTAAAAGCTTATTAATTTTCGGCTGGATAACAAAAGCGCAGTAAGGTTGACTTGAATTCTGATTGTAATAATTCTGATGATAATCTCCAGCATCGTAAAACTCTGAAACAGGTGAAATTTCTGTTACTATGTTATCATCAAATACAAGTTGCTTCGTCAGATCGTCAATCATTAATTGTGCCTTTTGTTTTTGCTGCTGATTCTGATAAAAAATTACGGAACGATATTGTGTTCCACTATCATTTCCCTGTCGGTTAAGTGTTGTGGGATTATGTGTTTTAAAAAACACCAGTAAAAGTTCTTCATAAGAAATCACATCCTCATCATACTCAATTTGTATCACTTCGGCGTGCCCTGAATTGCCTTTGCAAACATCCTCATAGGAGGGATTTGGCTTAAGTCCGCCCATATAACCCGATATCACTTTGATTACACCTTTTAAATTTTGAAATACAGCTTCTGTGCACCAAAAGCAACCTCCACCAAATATTGCAGTTTCTTGTTTCATATATTAATAACAAACGGCTTATAAATTTGCTTTTTATTTAAAAATTATGACTTAAACCGGCAGTTAGATTTACTGATATTGTATGTAAATAGGCCGGGGTTTCAATTTTAAAAGTTCGTCCGGGGTCATCAATCTTTTAGGTGCTTTCTTCAAGTCATTTTTGTAAAATAATTTAAATCCGGTAAACTGTACAGGTTCCGAGTAAATGAAATGACGGTAAGTACCTTTCTTTAATTCTGGCTCGCCCCAGCCATCCATGTGCATAACAATCTGAACTTCCGGGCGAAGCTTTATTTTTGATGCGTTTGTAACCATCTTTTGCGTAAAACGGTGCACTACAAAGACCTTTGCGGGAAGTTTGTTTTCTTTAACCAGCTTAGCAAGATATTCAGTGCAAAAGTTAAGGTCAGCGGCATCATAAGTTCCAATTTTAGAACCTGGCCTGGCACCGGTTTTCATAGAAAATTCCGGATCGACACCTAAATGTACATTTGGCAGTTTTAAATATTTTTCAATTCTTGGCAGTTCCTTTTGAATGCTGCTTAATGAAACCTGCAGGTCTAAAAATACGATGGCATTATGCATTTTAGCAATAGTTATAGCAGAATCAATCTGTTTATCAGGCATTCTGTTAATATACATCCCGTCTTTGCCAGGAGTTCCGCTTGCAACCGATGCAATATAATGGATACCAACCTGCACAGGCGTTTTTGGATCGGCTTTTTCCCATCTTTTAACTTCGCCATTCAAACGGCTCCACATTTCCTTAGGGGCGTACTCTCCCAAGGCACCCATTTTTTTAGAATATAAATTTCCGTAATAAACAACAATTCGTTTAAACGGTAAAATGGCTCCTTGTATCGGATATGGCTGATTCTTTACTGGCCACTTTCCGGTTGTATCGCCATTGGCCAATTCCTTAAGCTTTAGATTATACTTAGCGGTATCTACCGGGGTATAAATATTCTCAGCCGACGGTTCATTTGAAACATCGGAAGTTTGGCGAATAGTAGAATCTGAATTTGGTTTCCCGTTAGCTTTTGTAGAAGTTTCAGTACAGTTTGAAAATAAAACAAGTGAGGCAGCGCCCAATACAAGGGTGAAAGAGGTTTTTTTAGTAATGATCATGTGTTTATTTGATAGATGTTGAACCGGTCAAAGTTTTCCCATTGCGTATACCGGTGTGTTCTTGCTGGTTTAATGTTAATTTTCCGTTTACGATAACGTATCCAATTCCTGTGCTGTATGCATGCGGCTTTTCATACGTAGATTGATCGGTAACTGTTTCTGGATCAAAGATAATAATGTCGGCCGCCATTCCTTCACGTAAAATACCACGATTTTTAAACTTGAATTTTTGAGCGGGCAAAGAGGTCATTCTGCGTACAGCATCTTCTAAACCAATTACTTTTTGTTCCCTGACGTATCTGCCCAGTACCCTCGCATTGCTTCCGTAACCACGAGGGTGCGGAACCCCGGAATCAAACAGGCGTATTCCCGAATCAGAGGCAATCATTGTAAACGGGTATTTCATAATATTCACCACATCGGCTTCGTTCATGCTATGGAAAACCATTGAGGCACCGCCATTTTTGGTCAGATCAAGAATTGTTTCAATCTCATCGCTGACAGTTGCTTTCCTTCCCCGCAGCAGGTTTATTTCTGAAATGTTCTTTCCATTATAGCTGGGATCATTTTTATAATCAGAAACAACGGCATAATCAAAACTGTTGCGGTGGCGTTTTTCCATATCAACAATCATTTCAGCAACTATTTTTTGATGTATTGCCGGATTATTAATCCTGTAAATTGTTGAATCTTCTCCATTTTCAAGAGCCCAGGAAGGGATCACCGAATTCAAACTGGTACTGCTGGCGGTATATGGATACTGATCTATAGTAACGTCTAAACCTTCTTCACGGGCTTTTTTAATAAGGCCTAAAGTAGAATCAGACTTCCCCCAAAAGGGTTTACCAATTTTAAAGTGCGAGATTTGAACAGGCATTTTAGCGTCACGGCCAACATTAATTGCTTCATTAATGGCTTCAAAAACTTGCTGGCTTTCGCTTCTGATGTGAGATGTATAAGTTCCGTGATATTTGGAAGCAGATTTAGCCAAAGCTATTACTTCATCCGTTTTTGCGTAAGTTCCGGGCACATATATTAATCCGGTAGAAAAGCCGACAGCGCCATCCTTCATGGCTTTTTCAATAAGGGCCTGCATTTGTTTTAATTCTTCATTGTTTGGCTGCTTGCCCGAAGCGCCCATTACAGCTTTGCGTACATCATTATGCCCTATAAAACTGGCTACATTAACTGATAAACGTAAACTGTCAAGCATCCGGAAATACTTTTTAAGATTTACGTTTGATGAACCGCAGTTACCGGTAATAACGGTTGTTACGCCATCGTGTATAAAATTATCGGCGGTCGGGGTAATTTTTTCATCCCCTTCAATGTGCGTATGTACGTCAATAAATCCAGGTGAAATTACCTGTTTTTTGGCATCAATAATTAGCTTACCCTTCATGTAATCAAGATTTCCGATGGCCAGGATTTTATTTTTACGTATCGCAATATCGCCGTAAAACCATGGGTTTCCGGTACCGTCTATTATTTTTCCATTTTTAATAAGGATGTCGGCCTTCTTTTGTGCAAACAAACCAAAATGAAGGGATAGGAATAGAAGAAGAATGGTTTTTTTTAGCACCATATAATTTTGTCTAAATTAATTCTGATAATGCAAATACGCAATAAAAGATTTCAACAAGATGTTGCATTTTGTTTTGGGACGCCGTTGTAATAACGAATTACAGAAGTGAAGTAAACCTGATTGGAACGGCAGCTCCTGCCCCGGGCAGGGATACAGTGGAAAGCGGGGCTACCGTTAATTAATACACTGTGTCTGATTTTCTAAAATAAAGGATCGTTTATAATTGGAAAAGCCAGTTCGGTATTCATTTAGTTATTCCAGCCCCGCTATGCGTTGCAAGTCTCCCGATAAAAATCGGGGGCTTTCCACTTTTATCGGGTTTAGTTCACTCAGTGCCGCGTTTCATTTGAAAGAAACTCTTAATCAATCAATTTACAAAATTTTCCAAAAACACCCAAAGGCAGCTTGCTACCTGCTTTGGCCTGTAGATACAATTCACCGCACTCCAGGTTTTCAGCTTGTGGAAAAGAAGATAAAATTAAATTCTCCACTATAACCGAAGAGAAGCCAAGTGAATAGGTGTTCAGAATTAAAAAGTGTTCATCCGCTTCTAAAAGCTGCACTACATCTTTCATCATCTCTTGTATATTATCTTCGAGCTTCCATTTTTCACCATTTGGGCCGTGGCCATAGGCAGGTGGATCCAAAATTATTCCGTTGTATTTTTTACCACGTTTTAATTCACGCTTTACAAATTTAAGCGCATCTTCTACAACCCAGCGGATGTTTTTCAGGTCTGAAATGTCCTGATTTTCGTTGGCCCAGGTCACAACTTGTTTTATTGAATCAACATGGGTGGTATCTGCCCCGGCTGCTTTAGCGGCCAGTGAGGCCCCACCTGTATAAGCGAAAAGATTTAAAATTTTAGGTTCAGGTGTTTTAAACTTCGCAATGCATTCTGAAATATAATCCCAATTGACCGCTTGCTCCGGGAAAATCCCTAGATGCTTGAAGGAAGTTAACGCCAAACGGAATTTTATGGAAATATTAGAATTTGAATAACTAATGTGCCAGCGATCAGGCGTTTTTAAATCTTTTTTAATCCATTCACCTGATGTTGCAGAACGCCCTTTAAACCGGATATGATGTAACTTTGTCCACTCGTTTTCGGGTAAAGTTTTAACCCAGACCGCCTGTGGCTCAGGCCGGATCAGAATGACGTTGCCAAACCGTTCCAGCTTTTCAAAATCCCCGCAATCAAGCAATTCATAATCTTTCCAATACTGGGGCGTTAAAAGTTGGATCATATTTGATTGAGGGTAAGATAAAAGTTTTATGGGTTTATCGGTTGGAGTTTGTTTGTTGGAGAGTTTTAATCGATAACTTCTTAGTTGATATACTCAAAGCGGATACCTTACAACCTGTCCTTACCGGCTTGCATAAATTTACTGGCAAATACAAAATCGTTCAACTCCTGGTTATCTGTATGGGCTATTTGTTTGTTAGAACCTTCCCACCATTTTTCTCCCTGGTGTAAAAACAGAATACTCTCACCTATTCCCATAACCGAATTCATATCATGGGTTACAATGATGGTTGTGGTATTATATTCTTCTGTCAGTTCCTGGATGAGTTCGTCAATTACAATCGAAGTTTTGGGATCTAGACCTGAATTTGGTTCATCAACAAATAAATACTTTGGATTCATGGCAATTGCTCGGGCAATTCCCACACGTTTTTTCATCCCACCGGAAAGCTCTGCCGGAAAAAGTTTATTATTTTCTGACAGGTTTACCCTCTCCAGGCAAAAATTTACCCTCTCCAACTTTTCTTTAGTTGCCTGCTCTGTAAACATATTTAAGGGGAACATGATGTTTTCTTCCACTGTCATGGAGTCAAAAAGAGCAGATCCCTGAAAAAGCATCCCAATCTCTTGCCTGATCTCTATACGATCTTCGAATTTCATCCTGGTAAAATCACGGGTATCATAAATTACCGCACCGATGTCCGGCTCATGCAGTCCGACCATGCATTTCAGTAATGTGGTTTTTCCGGAACCTGAACCACCAATAATTAAATTGCAAACTCCTTCTTTAAACTGGGCGGAAATGCCACGGAGCACATGATTTTCACCAAAAGTTTTATTAATATCCCTGATTTCTATCATAGCAATACCTGTGCGATAACATAATCAGTAAATAAAATCATGATACAACTGATCACTACCGCTTTTGTACTCGATTGGCCAACCTCCAGGGCCCCGCCCGTAGTGTAAAATCCCTGGTAGGCAGAAACGGAGGTTATGATGAAAGCAAAAATAACTGCCTTAACCATTGAAACAGTGAAGGTAAACGGAACAAAGTCGGAAGTTACTCCATTAAGAAAATCTTGAGAAGTGGTTGCTCCCGAGGCTGTACCTGCCAGATAACCGCCTGTTATGCTCAGGCCAATAGAAATAATTACCAGTAAGGGAATCGTTGTTACTGCTCCGATTATCTTTGGCAGGATCAAATAACCCGGAGAATTGATGCCCATAATTTCAAGGGCATCAATCTGCTCTGTTACCCGCATGGTTCCAATTTGTGAAGCAACGCTTGAGCCAACTTTACCTGCCAGAACAATCGCGGATATGGTTGGACTTAACTCAAGGATGGATGAATCACGAACGATAGAGCCGATTACTGATTTCGGGATCAGATCGCTTACCAACTGAAACGCAGTTTGTACGGTGGTTACTGCTCCTAAAAAAACCGAAATGATGGCTATAATCCCCAATGATCCTACACCTATAGAATCCATTTCTTTAAAAATTTCTTTACGATAGATGTTCCACTTTTCCGGCCTGCGGAAAACTGCTTTCAGCAGCAATATGTATTTTCCTAAAGGATGAAAGATCATTTTAAATACGTTTTACACCAATATGCAATAATACAAATTACTTGCCTGCTCTGCCTGATCCGCATTAAATAAGTAAAGCGGATACAAATTGTAATTTTACAGGGTAAAATTCAATTAAATTTATCAAATGAATGCTATTGTTACCGGGGCTACCAGAGGAATTGGCCTTTCCATAGTTAAGCACCTGGCTTTTAACAATTATAATCTTGCTTTGTGTGCCAGAAATGAGCTGGACCTGATCAGTTTAAAACAAGATTTAAGCGAAAAATTCCCACAGCTTATCGTCATTTATTATGCTGCAGATTTAGGTGACAGGGAACAGGTAAAATCTTTTGCCACGTTTGTAAGTGAGCAATTTGAATTTACGGATGTGCTGGTTAACAACGCGGGTTTGTTTATCCCATCATCCTTGTTTGAAGAAAAAGATGATGATCTGAATGATCAGATGCAGGTTAATTTATTTACACCACACTATTTAAGCAAGTATTTTGGGCTAAAAATGAAAGAAGCGGGAAGGGGACATATTATTAATATCTGTTCAATAGCCAGTTTAGAACCGGTTGTAAATGCTGCTTCTTATAGTGTCAGTAAAATAGCCCTTTTGGGTTTTACGCGTATTTTACAGAAAGAATTAGCGCTGTATGGTGTTAAGGTAACTGCAATTTTGCCCGGATCAACTTTAACGTCTTCCTGGGACGGAACGACCATCGCACCAGATTTTTTTATTGATCCTGAAGATATAGCGCTGATCGTAATGAATTGTTTGAACATGAGTGCCGGCGCAAATGTAGAGGAGGTCATTATCCGCCCGCTAAAAGAAATGGAGTAAGAGCATCAATCATGCTTCTTATTTTACCGACAATTTAGGCCCTTTTACCGAGAACATAGGTTTACCTGCCTGTTTTATATTTACCGTTTCTTATCCTGCACTTACATTTGGACTACAATTAAAGTTTGAAACATTAAATCAATTAACCAAACCAAAAAATAAAGATCATGGAAAAGAAATTACAAAGGAACGAGCAGGACAAAATAATTGCCGGAGTTTGTTCCGGTTTAGCTGAATATTTTGATGTGGATGTAACCTGGATCAGGATTGCGTTTGTTGTCGCTGTTCTGGCAGGGTTCTCAGGAATATTGGCTTATATTATTCTTTGGATAGCAGTTCCGGCCAAAGCTTTTGTTCCTGAAAATTATTCTGCATATGGAAAGTATAATGCTGATTATAGAGTTTACGACAACAAAGCACCTAACAGCTATTCAGTTTCTGAGCCACCTCAAAATTTAAAAAAAAGCGGTAATGGCCGCATGATAGTAGGCTTGATTATGGTCGGATTCGGTGCTTTTTTTTTACTTGACGAGTTTAATGTAATTCCGTACTGGTTCGACTTTGATAAATTGTGGCCGCTTATATTTATAATACCCGGAATTTTAATCATTTCTAAAAACGGCAAGCCGAACAAAAGTGCGGATGCTGCTCAAGTTCAGGAGACTGAAATCAGTTCTGCCGATCAGGCTGAGCGAGGCATCACGGTAGAAGAAAGCAAATAATTAAAATTAATTTATTATCAAAATGAAAACAGAAAAAGTTATTTGGGGCTTGGTCCTCATTTTTATAGGCGTAGTGTTTTTATTAAATAACTTCGGAGTCATCAACTTTTATTGGGGCTCGGTGTGGCGCTTTTGGCCGATCATATTCGTCCTGATAGGTGCGAACATGATCTTCAGCCGCTTTAACAATTTAACCGGTACCATACTTTCTATAGGATTAACTTTAACGGCCCTTATTTTTTTAGGATATCAGGGAACCCGCCCAAATAGAAATGATGAGGGACGCTCGCGGTTTGGATTTAACGGCAACCTGGATAAAATGAAGAAAGGAAAACCAGATTGGGCTTCCTCAAACAAGTTTACTGAAGCTTATCTATCAAACGCTAAATATGCTGAATTGAATATTGGCGGAGGTGCTACCAGTTTTAAAATGGAAGGTTCAACAGGCAATCTTTTTGATGCGGATGTAAAGCAGAACGTTGGGAGTTTTACTTTAGGAAAAATAAGTAAAGATTCCGTTGAAGTGCTCAACTTTATGATGCGGGATAAAAAAGAGCGCTGGAATATGGATGATATGGATGGAAACGAGGTCCGGATTAAATTGAATAAAAACCCTATTTGGAAAATAGGTTTGGAAGTAGGAGCCGGAGAAACAGATTTTGATCTGAGCGGCTACAAAGTGAGTTCTTTAAGTTTAAAAGGAGGTGTAGCATCGTATAAAATTAAATTACCTGAACCGACAGCCATTATGGATGTTAGCGCAGAAACGGGCGTCGCGGATGTTTCTATTGAAGTTCCGGAGGTGGCCGCTTGCCGTATTACAATTGAAAGTGGCTTGTCTTCAAAAGACTTTTCTGGTTTTGATAAACAGGCCGACGGAAGTTATCAGACATCGGATTATGCTTCAGCTTCAAAAAAAATTAACATTCATTTAAAAGGCGGCCTTTCCAGCTTTGAAGTCAGCCGGTATTAAACTCAATACCATTTAACACAGAGCAGGCGAAATGATCTCGCCTGCTTTTTGTATTTTCAGCGAAAGCTTGTACGATATGGCAGATTATATAATTGTATTAAATGGCAAACCCGAAGGCCCATATCCCATAACTAAACTTAAAGAACTTGGTGTGAAGGCGGACACTTTTGTGAAAACAGATTTAATGGATGATTATAAAGAAGCCAATGAACTACCAGAGTTGCGGGAGCTTTTTAACATTAAGTATCAATCCACATTACCCCAATATTTCCCAAGTCTTGATGTGCGGCTTTTAGCGGTTGTTATAGATTATTTGATCGTATTTGCTGTATTCGGTGTTCTGATGATTGGTGTGCTTTTTATTTTACAAGGAAAGGAGCTTAGGACCATAGCAGCAATAACCGCAATGGTGTTTATCCCTTTTGGAAAATTAATATACGGCTCAATTATGGAGTCTTCCATCCGCCAGGCTACTTATGGTAAAATACTAATGGGGATAAAGGTAACAGACGAGTTCGGAAATCGAATTGATCTTAAGAAAGGCTTGATTCGTAATTTCTCCAAATTGTTATGTATTTTAACTTTGGGATTTGGTTATCTGATTGGTTTTTTTGATAAACGCCAGCAATGCCTGCATGACCGGATCGGGGCAACACTTGTTGTTAAAGACCGGCTGTTGTAATCAGTTTATAAATAATAACTGGTTCTGGTAGCAGGTTGTACTCCAGAACGATCGTAACTATATCCCAACAAGTTCGGTTATTTTTTTATAGCCTCACCCTTACGACAGGTTTATGCTTTAAGCAGAGCCTTTACTCTCCCTCTCAAATTGGAGAGGAACGTTCTGACAGTGCAAAAACCAGTTCCGAAAGTAGGGGAGGCTTAAGCAATATTATCTATTCGTGTTTAACAACCGAACTCAGATTAATTAATAGAATTAAAAAACCATTGCAGTATTATCCCGCAATGGTTTATTTAATGATATATAGTGTCTATATAATTCTGCGGCTATTTTATTGACTTTAAAGTATTTTGCGCAGCAGCTTTATGTTTATTAAATACGGGAAGCATTTCAGTAGCGAAGGCCTTCACATCGGCATCTGTATTACCTGTTGCCTTGCTGAACAAATTTATTACCTTTTCACAATCAGCTATCATCATTTGCATGTATTGACGATCAAAATCTCCACCGGTTTTAGATCGTAACCTGGTCAATTTAATTTGATGCTCTTTGTACACCGGGCTATTCTGCACACCACTCATCTGAGCCGTGTTAGTACCGGATTCGGAGCCTGAAACGCTGGTTCCATAACCTGTGCTTACACCTGATGTAATTGCCGGAGCAGGTTTATTATTTCCCTGAGCAACATTGGTTCCTGCGTTAGCAGCAATGGTCGCGTTATTTCCGGTTGCTGAAGAGGATGAGGTGTTGCTCCCTCCCGAAGCCCTGCTCCCGGACCCGCCGGAAGTTGCTGCCACTGAAGGTTCTGTATTATTATTCCGGCTTTCTCCTGTAGCTGAAATTTTTCCGGCAATGGTGCCTGGCATCATTGGAATTTCAATTTTTTTCTGACCGGCAAGGCTTTTAAGTTGATTATTCGCGTTGGTATGCTCTGTAACCATCATATCTGCAAAATCCTTTACGCCGCTGTTACGGGCTTGTTTCTGAGCAATTTTGGACGTTTCAATTTCCATCATGTTCATTATCATTGCGTTTCTCACAAAATTTGAAACAGTTGTGTCAACAGAAGTTATGGTAGTGGCGGTATCTGTTATAGCCGGAATATTACTTTCTGCCCCGGAATCTGCTCTACTGCTTTTATTCCCGCCTGCGTTGCAAGAGCTGATTATAGCGGTTATTGCAATTAAAACTATTTTTTTCATGATTTTATATTTCAAATGTCTCAATGTTATAAATACAATACGGCCAGCAAATGGGTTTTCTTTTTTTTTAGAATAGAAAGAACTGGTATTGAGTTGGAGTTCATTCGGATTTTTATAAACACATCTAAATATTAATCTGCGCAGGGATATTTGTTCTCTTAGCGGTATACCCATACAATTAGTTAAAATTTATTTTAATTTAGTCTGGAAGTCATAAACTCCAAACAACAATTAAATTTATCAGATGAAAATTATATTTCAATTAGCCATTCTTAGTATTTTCTCTATATCCTGCAATCAAAAATTAGACAAGGCAAGGATAAAAGATGGTGACAATGCAATGGTTGGTACATGGAAACTGATGAGCGGAACGCTGATTGAAAAAGGAGATACAACCGTTACGGATTATACGAAGAAGTTATCCTTTATTAAGATTATAAATAAAACGCATTTTGCTTTTTTACAGCATGACTTAAACAAGGGAAAAGATTCAGTTGCAATTTTTTCGGCGGGCGGTGGGGAGTATTCTCTTAAAGACAGTTTGTATACAGAAAAATTAGAATACTGTAGTGCCAGGGAGTGGGAAGGTCATGATTTTCCGTTTACGGTTACCATCAATGGGGATACCCTGATTCAAAACGGCGTTGAGATTGTGGAGAGTGCGGGGATAAACAGGATAAATATTGAGAAG
The DNA here is from genome assembly GCA_014378705.1 of Pedobacter sp. Taxonomy (GTDB): domain Bacteria; phylum Bacteroidota; class Bacteroidia; order Sphingobacteriales; family Sphingobacteriaceae; genus Daejeonella. The sequence goes on from JACMND010000101.1 coordinate 13,168, forward strand.
TATGTGAGGGTGAAGGAATGATTGAGTAGAGTTTGCTTGCTATAAGCCAATTCGAAAAGCTCAAAACAACTACGGTAGGACTATTATTTAATTGAAAAATACATTTCAGTATATTTCTTAACCAACAGATTTTCGTTAAAATCAATACGAATCTGACCGGGGGCTTCCTTATTGATTTTTTCTCTTTTGCTTATTTCGTGATATGCTGTTTTAATTTCAAGACTTAATTCATTTTTATCTTGTTTGCAAACCCAACCAAAATCGTTTTGAATAACGTAACTGGCAAGGCCAACTTTTTCAGTCAGGATAACCGGAGTTCCGACCGATAAACTTTCAATTACCACATTCGCGAAACTTTCATCATGCGATGGCAGGATTAGCAAATCATTAGTTGAAATACATTTAAATTTATTGTCCTTTCCCTGAAATCCTACCCAACTTATATTTTCTGACAGATTTAATTTTGATGCTTTGGACTTTAAAGAAGAGATGAAGCCATCCTCTCCGGTACCCGCGATGGTTAAATGCCATGGAAATTGAAGCAATTGTAACGCTTCCAGAAGAACATCCAGCCCTTTCTTTTCTTCAATCCTGGAAAAGAAAAGCAATTTAAATGGTTCATCATTTTTTGTTTTAGAACGCATTGTTTCAACGTGCCCTAATTCAATAAAATTTGGGATTATGGTAATGCGTTTTGAAGCTAAGATATTTACGATATCCTGTTTTTCTTTTTCACTGGTTACATGAAAATAGCACCGTTTTAATAATGCTTTACCTATAACCCGGTGAAATATATTTTTAATGGTGCTGTTTCGGTTGTTAAAAGAATAATTACTTAATGTTCCCCTTGGTGATAAAATAACAGTTTTTGATAATAACAGAGCGATCAGGCAAGATCCGACTGAAACCAAATTCCACCACGCATGTATGTGAATAATATCTGTGTTGGAAGTTTGAACAGAACCAGACTTTTTTTGACGAAGTGATTTCCACAACGAAAATAGCAATGTGGGCGAGAAATGGCTGTTGCCTTTTGTAACACGCGAAAAATAGGTAACCGGAACATTATCTACCCGCATTTTTATCCCAGACTGAACTCCCAATTCTTTATTTCCGTTAGCGGTTGTTGTGTATACTTCGGTATCTATACCGGCGGTAATCAATTCCTCACATAATTTAGAAACGGACATCGTGGGGCCACCATAAATATAAGCTGGTTTATAGGATGCGTTGATTTGAAGGATCTTCAAATTTTAATTTTTTGAATAACGCTGGCTTTTTTCAGTAAATATATTTGTGATGTTTATTTTACAGCCTCAACATACAAACTTTCATGCCTTCTTGATTCCATATCAATTGCTAAAAATTGATTGCTGGTCTCTAAATAATCTTTTTTAAAAACTTTACTGAATCCGGCTTCTTTTAGCGAATGTCTTAAAGTTTCATAATCCCAAGCATATTTATGTTCTCCACTTTGTCTGAAGACTTCATTAATGAGTTGCATTTTTGTATGATACTTTATCCCCATTCCATCGGTTAACTTATTATTTAAGGGCCTGGTTCTTTTTAAGAGATCCCAGCCATTACTACAATATCCAAATAAATATTTTTCAGCATCCGGAACAATGATTCTGACACAGCCCCCGATTTCGAGAACGCGATAACTTTCCATTAAAAATTTAGAAACCTCCTCATTAAAATCCAGGTGTTCAAAAAAATGTTCTGTAAATAAGCCTTTAACTGAATTAGAAGCAAATGGAAGTTCTTTTCTACAATCGAAAACATAATGAACATTTCAAAATGGGTAAAATCAACATTGACTCATTCCTCAGACAAGCCGACGCTCCCACAACCCACATTGGCATAAATTGAAATCTTATCGCTTAGGGATTTTCTTATGGATGTTCTGTTCCTGTTAACCTTCCAGGGCTGTATGATTTGTCCGATAGCCAGGTTAATTTTTTGAATGAAAGGAAATAGAGCGTAAATGCTTTTTTTAAGTGACATCAGTCATGATCATTATTTTAAAAATATTTCTCTCGCTATTATATTTCTTTAATGATTTTATAATATTTAAGCGCCGTAAAAATAACGATCATCGAGATAAAACTCCAGATTACCGAATTGCTGAGAAATTCAAAACTATTGCCACGCCAGAATATCTGGAATAGACCAGAGTAAATAAAAGCGGTTCCGATAATATAACCACCAAACAATTTTTCTGCGTACACAGATATAATCTGCATAATGGAGCCGTATAGAAATAATGTAATAATTATTCCGATAGTGCCTCCCGAAAGATACGCATCCACTACCAGTGGTGGTTTTGCAGACACAATTGAGCCCCGGTTTACCACCCCCGCATCATAAACCCGCTCCATTACCATTTCTTCTGGAATGGGTTTTCCCGGCCAGAATGCCCTGGGTATAATTACCACAATGGCCTGCTGAACCAATTGCAAGCCGTAATAATCTATTTTTGAAGGTGTGCTGTTAACATAAACCGTAAACATACTGATCTCACTTAGGCGGTTCGTTAAAAATCCCCAGTTAGATTCGTCTGCTTCTTCTTCCGTCTGATTCAAAACAGCATCAATAGCTATCTCCGAGGCATTTTCCTGGCTTTCTTCGCCCGACCATGCGTTAGCCCGAAAAACTCTTGCGTAAGTAGGTAAGAGAACAAAAAGTACAAAGATCATCGGGATGAAGGTTATGAGAACCAGTTTTTTATAGAAGGGGAACAAAAACACCCCTAAAACCAAAAAACTGATAATGATCGGCTCTTTAAATCCTGATAACAAAGACTGAGAAATGTTAACGAAAAATAATATACCACTTAAGATGGTGTTGCCTGGTTTTTTTAAAGGAATAGCGAAAGCGAATGCCAATGTGCCTGCAATAAAACTTAAGGATTGAAATTGAAAATAAAACTGGCTCAAACCCGGGATTACCAGAAAGGAAGAAGATAGCGGCAGCAGTACAACAGCGGATAAAAGTAGAAATCCGGCAGTATCCTTTATATTCAGAAAATACTTTGATTTTTGAGTGTAGTCCATATAGGTTAAAACTCCTGCCACAAACGCCGCATGCGCTAAACAATAATAACGCTGACATTGCGCCATCGTTTCCAAAAGATTTAAGTCTGCAAAATAATTGGGTGGAGGCCCGTTAAAATTGTTATAACCAAGTACACTCATAAAGTAAAAGATTGAGGTACAACACATGTACCCGGCAAAAATAATATGAGGTAAAAATAGGGGGCGCATCAATTGCTCACCAAATTTGAAATCTTGCGGGATGGGCCGGATGTGGCCACGGATACTAATATAAAATATGTAAAAAGATCCGCTCCATGCTATTATATAAGACACGATAGGGATAGCCGAAAATATAACGCTGATGATCCAAGGAATGATTAGCAGGAGATATCGTTCAGGCCTTATCATCATCTGGATTTTGCTGGATACAGAAAATATTGCCGCTTTTAAACTCAGCGGCAGAGCATATCAGTTCGCACCCTGCCGGGTAGATTTGAAAAAGGCTGTAATGAAATTCCTTTAATAATTCGTAGCACTCAATTACCGACGTAGTGTTCCTTGTCCAATAATTCTCATCATATTCAAATATAATCCGGGGCTTGAATTTTACAATTGTCTTTTTTAACCCGTTTAAAACATTTAACTCGAACCCTTCCACATCAATTTTAATCATATGCAGTTCAGTAAGGTGAAGGAGCTCCGGCAGGTCATCAGCTACCATTACAATGATTTTTTGTTTAGGATAACCATTCTCATTTCCACCGATATTAAACGTGCCCTGATTCCAGGCCTGTTCATTTACAGAAAGCTGGAGAATAGCGGAATTGTCTGATAATGCATACGGAAACAGCTTTATGTTTACCGCCCGGTTTAGCGCCACATTATTTAAAAGTTTTTTTTGGAGGTGCGGCAAAGGCTCAAAACAAAGTACCTGCCCGGTTTTGCCGGTATACCGAGCCATCCTCAAGCTTTGTAGACCAATGTTCGCCCCAATGTCAAGGGCCGTATCGCCTTCCCTTAATGATATAGAAATAAGTTTTTCTATTTCCGCTTCGTAAGTACCGGTTTCCAGAATGCAACATTCTATATAATTATCTGCAGTAGTATATATCGCAATGGGTTCATCATTCAGCCACGTAAGCCCATTTTGAAGATCCTTCCGCAAATTGTCAGAAGATTTTAAAAAATGGGCTAACCTCTCCCTTCCGGGGAATTTCCAATTGCGTGTTAGTGATAACTTGATCCTATCTCTACGATTCATTGATTAATTGCTCCTCTATGACTGATGCAATGCTAACAAAATTCCAGTCCTTAATTAATTCTTTCGAGCGTTTGCCGTAATCATGTAATAAAGTTTTATTGCTAATTAACGCAGCAAGCTTATCAGTCAGATCTGAAAGATTCCCTGCTTTAAAGATTAGCCCGTTTTCATTCGGGATAACCAGATCAATAGCTGCCCCAACCTTGTCTGATACCAAGATAGCTTTTCCGCAAGCCATCGCCTCGTTTATGGCTAATCCCCAGCTTTCACTTTTTGAAGGTAAACAGAAAAGGTCACAGGCTTGATAAATCACAGGCATTCTTGACTGATTTTGAAAATCTATAAAATGTATTTTTTTTTCTGGTTGTGCTTCTGATTTTAAAGTTTTTTCCAACTTTCCATTGCCGGTAATAATCAAATGACAATTTGCTGTGGGATTTAGGTTTTTAAAGGCTTTGATCAGCAAAGAAGGATTCTTGATGTTTTCCAGTTTGCCGGCAAATAAAATGACCGTTGAATCATCAGGAATCGTGAGCTGCTTTCTTAATTGCTGGGCCTCTCTAGCACAATTTACTGAAAACCTCTCGTTGTCTACAGCATGAGGAGCGAATATTAATTGATTAGTTTTTAAACCGTATGCTGCAAAGTAAGAGCGGTTGTTTTTCCCTACATGAAATGCTTTATCAGTATGCTTGTAAACCCATTTAAGGATAATTTTTTTAAACATTGACTTGAAAATGCCTTTTAACCCCATATTTTCATTCAATAAGGTAGAATCACCGCGAAACCAGATAGGAACCTTGTTTTTAAAATGCCGCATTACACGCAAGTGACTTTGGTAGGCCCAGCCGAATAGGAGTATAATATCAGGTTTGAATTTTTCGAGATGGGCAATAATTTCCGGATTTTTAATCCCATTGAAATATTCTGAGCCAGGATTTTTACTTGTGTTCTTCAAAAATTCATAACAGTAACCATCAAGCAATGGAATATCCCATTGAATGGTTTTTCCAAAACCAGGATCATGTTTCTTTTGAGAAGATTCTCCCCAGGTATAAAATACTTTGATTTGAACCGTCCCCTTTTCTGCCAATAGCTGAAACACCGGAGCGTAATATTGAATTGGGTGAGTTGATACAATTGCCAGCCTTTTCATTATTTTTTATCCTTTAACATGAATGGCTTTGAAGCAACTGATGAGATTAATTTTACTCATCAAAAATGATATTCATGGGTAATCTGATAAACACTTATGCAGCTAAAGCCCTTACTGCAATCAATTCTTGTTTTCAATAATTTGAACATGCTATTAAAGTTTTATCGAATAGCTCGCATTGTTGAAGCGTCATGTTTGCTGCTGAGAATTTGCCAAAGGCTATCCAATCCGTTTGATTTATTTTTGGTTCTTTAGAACTTGTATTCAGGAGAAAGGAGTAAATATCAGCTTCCGCTTTTTCTGCATTGGTTAAGTCTGCAACTAGTCCCGCATTGCATTCCTGGATTATTTTTGAAGAACTGCTTAATGGATCAAATATCGCAAGTAACGGTTTCTTTGCTAAAATGTATGGGTATATCTTCGAAGCAGTATATTGAGGGTCATTGGAGCCCGGTACAATGAGTGCGTCCGCGTCTAATAAAGTACGTATGCTTTGATGAAATGAGATACGATCAGTTTGTTCTCCAACATATTTTGAAATTCCCAAGTTCTGGGCTAACGGCTGTATAGTCTTTTTTCCAAGACCAGCGGGGGCATAACTGGTGCCAATAAAATGAAAACGAATTTTCTGAAATTGATTCGGCTGATCTGCTAATCCCTTTTTAAAAGCTTTAAAAAGCAATTGTAATGCTTTTTGCATATCATGCCCGCCCCGGCCAACGTACACCAGATGAATAAAATCATTATCTTTCTTAAATCCTGGGATTATTTGAGCCTTGTTTAAAGAGGCAATTTCAAAATCTTTTTCAAATGCCCCAAATGGTATTACAGATGCAGGTATGTTTCTGACGTTTACATAACGCTCTTCTAAAGTTTTAATATAAGATTCAGAAACACTGATTATCCCGTCCACACTTTTCATGGCAATAGGCTCCAAATATTGGTGTAGCCTGTAAGAGAACCAGTACTTGGGAGGTCGTTCAGCTTGAGACTTATTCTGGTAATATTCGGAGTGCCAGGGATCCTGCATATCGATCACATAGGGGATGCCGAAACGACTTTTCCAATAGGCTCCCAGTATGCAAAGAGGGAACTGGGTTGTCGAAAAATAGATCAGGTCAAACTTATTATTGTTCAACAAACGGTTGATTTTCTGTTTGTAATACCATAAAGAACGTAGAGCGAGACTTCCCAGACCAAATTTACCGGTCCAGCTTTTTGAATAGGCATCTACATAATGAATAATCGTTCCGGAAGGAATACTTTTTGAAAGCAGTTCATCTTTTACCATTTCAGAGTGTTTAGAAAGCACTGCAACGATCTCAGCTTCCCACCCGGAATCTTTAAAATAAGGCAGACTAATACGGATACGCTGCATATCTGCCGCGTTGGAAGGAGCGAAGTAGGGAGAAATGATTAGAACTTTCTTCATTCCCAAATCGACCTAACCTGATTGATAATTGCCTGTTTTTCGATATCGAAATTAAGTTTTGATTTGCCTAAGTTATAGTTGGAAAAACGTGTTCGATTTATTTTTTCCAAATCCTCAAGCATCAGTTTGATTTGTTCTACAGCTTGTTGAGGATTCCTTAATGGTATGCAAGTTCCCGATTGCGGGTAATTTTTATAGAAGTTCATTTGGGCTTTTGTGTCACTCAATA
>JACMND010000102.1 GCA_014378705.1 Pedobacter sp.
GCAATACAAAATTTCGATCTCTACATCACTTGCTCCCGGTTCTCTTCTATCCAGGTTAAACGGAGCCATCGGTTTATCTGCCTGCTCGGCAGCATATGCTTTTACTGTTGTCATTTTTTTTGTGTTTTTAAGGAAACAGGATTGAAAATTAATAGTTTGCTGTAATATTAATTAATAAAAAATTTGCTTATTGTACTCTAAAGCATCCGCGAAAGATTAGAGAGAGTGGAACATAACACAATTACATTCAAACAAACCTGAACAACCATTTTCTTTTGGCCCTTTAATATAAAAAAAGCCTACCATATTAAATGGCAGGGCTTATTAAAGAATAATAAATTTTTACGATGCGTAAGGAAAATTTCTCGAAACTTTCCGCATCATTCTTTCTATTAGGTCGTCAGTAGATGACATGATGCCATCGTCCATTGTTTTGAAGAAACGCCATAACAATTCGCCATCTGTACCATTGTTCAACGTAAGTGTGAGTGAGCCCGTACCAGTTTTACCGCCCAAGCCGCCAAATAATACAGCCGAAGCTATTGCCGCTCCTTCAGATTTGGTTTGTTCTGTTTCATAACGGCCACCGATTACCGCATCCACGCCCAGAACCTTGGCAATTTCATCCTTTGTAAATTCATCTAGTTTATCAATCATTCCAGCTTTCTTTAACAAAATGTTCGTTTTGTCTACATCCTGAAAAGTAACTTTATAATCTTTTCCCTTACGTAATAAGAAGGTGTACATGCTTGATTGAATGGATTTAGACATCGTATTTTCCTGATCGCGATTTGCTTCCGCATTAAAGTTTTTAGGTTGCTTTTTATAGGTGATACTTACATTGTAAGGTATAATGGCAACAATTTTATGCCCAACAACCATTGATTTCATTTTTGGACTCTCAAATATCTGTTTAGATCCTTCAAAGGCTTGCCCAAATGATAATGCCGACAGGTAGATTAAAGACAACAACAGGTAGATTTTTTTCATATATTTTTAGTTTAACTCGTAATATAGAAAGATTCTTTTATTTCAAGAGAAAAATTTAATGGCAAAGGAAGTCTTCATAATTAATGTACTTTTTAAGCTCTCACATTTTCATCCACGTTTGCAACGGTTGCAAACGAGGATGCCTGCATAGTTAATTTCTTTTTTATTTTAAAATTCACAATTATTTTCATCATAATAACGAGATTGCTTTTTATACCACTTAAAAAATTGAGGAAACAAATTATGTTTTTAATTCTAAATTCAGTTAAAACAACATTATACCTTTTTGTTTTTTTTTATCTTCTTCTATTTTTTGAAACTAATTCAGCCTTTGCCGTATCTGTTCCCGACATATTTAGCAATCATGTGGTGCTGCAGCAAAATGCTGAAATTACTCTTTGGGGCTGGGCTAAAACAGGCGAAAAAGTAACGGTAAGCGTTAGCTGGGATCAGAAAAAGGTCAATGTTACTGCCAATAATCTAGCTCAGTGGAAAGTAACACTAAATACACCTTTTGCCGGAGGCCCTTATACAATAAAAATAGAAGGTTATAATACTATACAAATCGAAGATGTTCTTATAGGGGAAGTTTGGCTTGCCTCTGGCCAATCTAATATGGAATGGACACCGAAAGCAGGGATAGACGGTGGAGAGCAGGAAGTTGCTAAAGCAAATTATCCGAACATCCGGTTTTTTACTGTTGATCCTAAAACAGCCGATGCAACCCAGCTTAATGTGAGTGGAGAATGGGTGGTGTGCACTCCTCAAACTATGAGCGAATTTAGCGCCGTAGGATATTTCTTCGGTAAAAAATTGTATCAAAATTTGAATACTCCTGTTGGTATAATTAATAGCAGCTGGGGTGGAACTCCTGCTGAAGTTTGGATGAATCCAAAAGTTATAGAAGAAAACAAATTGCTAAAATCTGCAGCTTCCAGTTTAAAAGAAGTGCCGTGGGGTCCGGTAATACCAGGTAAAGCCTATTATGCAATGATTGCTCCTTTGATTCCTTTTAAAATTGCTGGTGTAATTTGGTATCAGGGAGAAGCAAACACAAGCATAGCTGAATCTTATTCAGAACTTCTATCAACACTGATAGCTAGCTGGAGACAGGAGTGGGGTTACGAATTCCCTTTCTATTATGTGCAGATTGCACCATTTAAATATAAGGAGTTGTTTGCTGGTGCCATATTAAGGGACGAACAAAGGCAAGTATTGGCTGTTCCAAAAACAGGAATGGTGGTTGTGAGTGATATTGGTAATATTGAAGACATACATCCCAAAAATAAACGGGATGTTGGTATACGGCTTGCCAATTTGGCATTGGCAAAGACTTATAATAAACATGGCCTTCCGGTGTCAGGACCTTTATATAAAGAAATGAAGTTAGAAGGTAACAAGGTGCGTTTGTTTTTTGATTATGCTGAAAATGGATTGATAATCAAAGGCAAGGAACTGTCGCAGTTCGAAATTGCCGGTGCCGATAAGAATTTTGTGAAGGCTACAGCTAAGATAGAAGGCAGTAGTATAGTTGTTCAAGCCAAAAATTTAAAACATCCTGTGGCAATACGTTTTGCATGGAGTAATATAGCAGAACCTAATTTATTTAATAAAGATGGCCTTCCTGCTTCTACATTTCGAACAGACAACTGGTAATTGAATTAATTTCTATGAGATAACCAATAACGGATTCTGTCAATAAATAAGATTCTGCTCTATGCTGATTTCTTGTTTGTCCCAGAAGTGTTGATGAACAGGGGTGCTGCTGTCCAAATATTCCTGGCATCCGACGCTTAAATTCTTCACTGTATTGACTTTGCCATTTACTCTTGTGGATCTTTGAACATTTGCCATTTTGCTTACTGTTGTGTAAACCTATTTCAGGACAAGACACTCCTTGTTTTGAAACTCTAAGCTTACATTTCTTTTAGACTTCTTATAAGCCCAAATCGAGTAACCTCCAAATCCAAGAGTAAGCACTATTCCCAAAATTCCTAATATTGTTCCTATCATCGTATTTTAATTTGTAGCAGGCCGAGTATTTTTTTACTTTTAAAAAGGCGGCTTACTCTTTGGAGGCATTCCATATACTTAAATCCTCTCATAAAAAAGCCCCACCGTCTCCGGTGGGGCTGCCTTAAACTTATTTGTTATAGTAACCTTTTAAAGCTATTCGCTTATTCCCTTACGAACATCCTCCCTGCGTTCCGCAGTTCAAACACTTATAACACGTGCCGGAACGAACCATAATATGTCCGCAGTTACCACAAGAAGGCGCATCACTTTGCCCTCCTCCTGAGATGTCAAAAACAGGCTTCAGTTTTTTGTCAGAAGAAATTTTGTTTTCTGCTTGTTTTGGCGCCGCAGCAAAGTTGTTTTCCTGGTTGTTTACATCTTCATCTGCCATTTGCGGGTTTCCCAGAACCGCTTTCTGTTCTGTTATGACGTGTACCAAATCTTCACGACCTAAATACTCGTAACCCAGCATCCTGAAAATATAATCGATCATGGATGTAGAGCTTTTAATGTTCGCATGTCCGCTTACCATTCCGCTTGGCTCAAAACGGGTAAAGGTGAACTTGTCTACAAACTCTTCCAGCGGAACTCCGTACTGCAATCCCACAGAAATAGCAATGGCAAAACAGTTCATCAGCGAGCGGAAAGTTGCGCCTTCTTTGTGCATATCCACAAAGATCTCGCCCAATGTTCCGTCTTCATATTCGCCTGTACGTACAAATATGGTTTGTCCACCCACCGCAGCTTTCTGGGTAAAACCCGTACGGCGGTGCGGCAAACTTTTCTTTTCCAATACAGCCGACAACTGGCGTTTAAACGTGGTATTGGTAGAGCGTTCCAGGATTGCCCTGGCTGCTTCTAAAACCTGATCTGGGGTAAGGTCGCTTAAACGCAGATTAGCTGCTTCACCTAAAACTTCTTCTACTGTATCTAATTTATCTTCTTTAGAATCCGAAGATTTAGTTGAAAGCGGCTGAGATAATTTACAACCATCACGGTAAAGCGCATTGGCTTTTAACGCTGATTTCCAGGACAATTCGTAGCACTCTTTAATCTCTTCAACAGTAGCCTCATTCGGCAGGTTTACGGTCTTCGAGATCGCACCCGAAAGAAAAGGCTGCGCTGCTGCCATCATGCGAATATGCCCGGTAGCGTGAATGTAGCGCTGGCCTTTGTTGCCGCACTTGTTGGCACAATCAAATATCGGGTAATGCTCTTGTTTTAAATACGGCGCACCTTCAATGGTCATGGCACCACAGATAAATTCATTTGCTTCCGCGATCTGCTGACGGGTAAAACCAATGGCACGCAGAAAATTAAATTCCTGTGAATTGTACTGCTCCGGTTTAAAACCCAAACGCTTCAGGCAATCTTCGCCTAAGGTCCACTGGTTAAACACGAAACCAATTTCAAAAGCTGCCAATAAAGATTTGTCAATTTTCTCAAGCTCATCCTGAGTAAAACCTTTGGCTGCTAAACTATCAAAATTGACATGAGGCGCCTTATCTAAAGTGGCTGCTCCTTTTGCATAGTTCACTATTGCTTTAATTTCATGCTCCTGGTATCCCTGGTTGCGCAAAGCGGATGGAACGCCCTGGTTAATGATTTTAAAATATCCGCCGCCAGAAAGTTTTTTAAACTTGACCAAAGCAAAATCGGGCTCAATACCGGTTGTATCGCAATCCATAACTAAACCAATGGTTCCGGTTGGTGCAATAACGGTAGTTTGTGCATTGCGGTAGCCATATTTTTCGCCTAATTGTACGGCTTTATCCCAGGCGTTGCAGGCTGCGGAAAGCAAATAATCCGGGCATTTTTTCTGGTCGATGCCTACCGGGCTAATTTCCAAACCTTCGTAAGAATCATTGTTGTAGGCTGCATAACGATGGTTACGCATCACACGCATCATGTGATTTTTATTTTCCTGGTACCTGCTGAACGTACCTAATTCTTTGGCCATTTCTGCAGAAGTAGCGTAAGCGGTACCGGTCATAATTGCGGTAATTGAACCACCTATCGCACGAGCTTTTTCACTGTCGTAAGGAATTCCACCAACCATTAGCATAGAACCTAAATTGGCATAACCCAAACCTAAAGTGCGGTAGTCGTATGATAACTGAGCTACTTCTTTAGACGGGAATTGCGCCATCAGCACAGATATTTCCAGAACAACAGTCCAGATACGGCAGGCATGTTCAAATCCTTTTACATCAAATATTAGCGTTTGCGGATTAAAGAAATGCGCCAGGTTTATAGAAGCCAGGTTACAGGC
>JACMND010000103.1 GCA_014378705.1 Pedobacter sp.
AACGCCTTTTCAACCCCACTAATCATCCCCACTTAAAACGCCTCAAAACCCCTGTTTGCGGAGGGCAAAGGTAACCGCTTTTTCTAATCACGCAAACTTTATCTTGAAAAAATTAAAACAAAAATCAAAACACCAAAAAAACACCCAAAAACAAAATAATATTTAAAACCGTAACTTTAATCATCAAGAATAATACACCATCCTAAAACAATTAAAAATCAAGTACTTCCAATCAAAGCAAGAGTATAAATAAAGATTTTTTTAAATTCCAAACTCCAGTTTAAAGAAAAATTTTGGTTGTGTGACCAAATTTAATTTAGATAAAATTAATACATTCCTATAGAAAGAAGAACAAGGGTGCAAGCATCAGTTGTTTGAATGCCATGTTTTTCAGCAACCGCTTTGAGTTCTGCATTTTCAGTGCCGGGGTTAAAAATAATACGCTTTGGCTTCGTTTTTAAAATGTAATCAAAGTAATCATTTTGATGTTGAGGCTTAACGTATAAAGTAATCGTGTCAATATCATTGTAGATGGTTTTAGCCTTTTCAATAGGAACACCCGCAACTTCACCCGATTTTACACCTATATTTATAATTTCATGACCCTTTGCAATTAAACGCTTGGCAGCCATGTTTGAATAACGCTCCGGATTACTACTGGCTCCAATTATAATTGTCTTTTTCATGGTAAGATAAAGGATATAGTTTATTCAGTTTTATAAATAGCATTTACACAATTAATTCCATCAATAGCTGCTGAAATTATTCCACCGGCATAACCCGCTCCTTCCCCACAAGGATATAATCCTTTAAGTTGGGGATGCTGAAATGATTCTTTGTCTCTTGGTATTCTTATAGGAGAAGAAGTGCGTGACTCAACTCCTAATAAAATTGCCTCGTTGGTGAAATATCCTTTCATTTTTTTCCCGAATAAAGGCAGTGCTTTTTTAAGTCGCTGACTAATAAAAGAGGGAAGTATCAACCTAAGATCAGCACTTTTAACTCCCGGCAAATATGAGTTATCTGGTAAATCTGAGGAAACTTTATCATTTACAAAATCAACCATGCGTTGTGCAGGTGCAACAAGATTTCCTCCGCCAAATGTACAAGCCAACTTTTCTATTTCTGACTGAAAGTTTAACATTTTAAAAACATCGTTATTCAAACCAGGCACATCTTCTGTAGATATCTGTACCACAATACCTGAATTTGCAAACGGGTTATTTCTTTTTGAAGGGGACCATCCATTAACTACTATTTCATCTTGCTCTGTTGAACATGGTGCAATTATACCTCCAGGACACATGCAAAATGAAAAAATTCCCCGACCATCTATTTGCTCAACAAGACTATAGTAAGATGGTGGCAAAATTCGATCCCGGTTGCTAGTATGATATTGAGCCTGATCAATTATATATTGCGGATGTTCAATTCGAACACCCAGCGCAAATGGCTTTGGTTGGATTAAAATATTGTGTTTGTAGAGCATTACAGGTATATCACGAGCTGAGTGACCGGTTGCCAGAATGACATGTTTTCCGATGAATGTATTGCCATTTGTCAATTTAACACCTTTAACCTCATTATTGCTAATTATAATGTCGTCAACTTTACTGTTAAAGTGAATCTCACCGCCGAAGTTTATAATACTTTCTCTGATTGACTGTATTATCTGCGGAAGCTTATTAGTTCCAATATGAGGTCTTGCATCTATTAAAATATCAGACGAGGCCCCGTAAAAAACAAACAGTTTTAGAACACGAAATACATCTCCACGTTTATCAGATCGGGTGTATAGTTTGCCATCAGAATAAGTACCTGCACCACCTTCCCCAAAACAATAATTGGACTCCGGGTTTACAATGCCAAATTTATTTATAACGGCAAGATCCCTTCGCCTTTGCTTTATGTCTTTACCTCGCTCTATAATAATAGGTTTAAGGCCTAATTCAATGCAACGCAGGGCTGCAAACAATCCGGCCGGACCAGCACCAACGATTAAAACCGGATTTTTTTTATTTACATCCTGATATTTGACAGAAAAAACATCGGGTTTGAAAAGCTCATTAATATAAACCCTTGATTTAATCCGATAAACGACGTTTTTACCTCTGGCGTCAATCGATTTTTTTAGGATTTCTATGTGGTTGATCGTCTCTTGTGACAGCTTCAGAACTTCAGCGGCCTTCCTTGTAAGTGCTACTATATCGTCTACCTCATGCGGGTACAGCACGAGTTCTATTTCTTTTACCATGAAAAAATTGCAGGATTTTGTGCTGGATCTGTAACAAAGGTATGAAATTTGAGTCCTATGCTGTAAATTGGCACAAAATTAAACCTAAATCCATGAAAAAAATACTTTATATCCTTATAGCATTTACCGCTGTAACATCGCTAAGTTCGTGTGGTTACAACAGTATGGTTCAACTTGACGAGCAGGTTACTTCTCAATGGGGTCAGGTTCAAAACGTATATCAGCGGCGGGCCGATTTAATTCCTAATCTGGTTGCTTCCGTTAAAGGAGCTGCAAATTTTGAGAAAGAAACATTAACGCAAGTTATTGAAGCCAGAGCAAAAGCAACTTCTGTACAAGTTGATCCTTCAAAGTTAACTCCGGAAGCTATACAACAATTTCAGGCAAGTCAATCCCAACTAAGCTCAGCACTCGGCCGCTTAATGGTTGTTGTAGAAAAGTATCCTGATTTGAAGGCAAACCAAAACTTTTTAGAGCTTCAATCGCAATTAGAAGGTACCGAAAACAGGATTTCTGTTGAGAGAATGAAATTTAATGAAGTTACCGGTCAATACAATACCAAAATTCGCAGTTTTCCAAACAATATGACTGCGGGTTTATTCGGTTTTGAGAAAAAAGGATATTTCCAGGCAGAAGCCGGGGCTAACAAAGCTCCACAAGTTGCATTTTAAAATTTCCTTTGTTTAAAAATTGTGCAGTTTACATATCTTATATGTTTACTGCACAATTGTTTTAAAATCTAAATTTTTAAAGAGTTTACAATGAAAATTTTTAGTATAGAAGACCAGAAAATAATTGCAGATGCTGTAGAAGAAGCAGAAAAATTTACTTCTGGAGAAATTAGAATTTGTATAGAGAAAACCTGCAGTGATCCTGTTTTAGACCGTGCAGCAAACTATTTTAAAAAATTAGGAATGGATGAAACTACTAAACGCAATGGCGTATTAATATATGTTGCCGTTTCGAACCATCAGTTTGCCATTATTGGCGATGTTGGCATTAACCGTGTCGTACCTCACGACTTTTGGGACGAAACTAAAGACGCTATGCTTAAAAACTTTAAAGCTGATGAAATTGTGCAAGGTATAATAACCGGTATTTCGATGGCTGGTCAACAACTAAAAACATTCTTTCCATATGACGACGACGATAAAAACGAATTACCAGATTCCATATCGTTCATGGATGGGAAATAATTCAAATATTTAATATTTAACTCCCAATGATTGTAAAAAATATTTGCCATTTATTATTTTTCTTAGTACTTACATCACATTTATCCGCACAAACATTCCCTCAAAAGCCTAACCGGCTGGTAAACGACTATACAAATACACTTAATCAGTCAGAAATAGCCCAATTAGAAAAAAAACTAGTTTCCTTTGATGATTCAACAAGTACACAAATAGCTGTTGTACTGGTAAAATCTTTAGAGGGGTATGATGTTGCTGATTACGCAGTTCGCTTAGGAGAAAAATGGGGAATAGGTGGAAGTAAGAACAACAATGGTGTTTTGTTACTTGTGTCAATTGGTGATCGCAAAGTTACTATACAAACTGGTTATGGTGTGGAAGGCGCCTTGCCTGATGCCATAACAAGACGAATTATTGAAAATGAAATAACGCCGAATTTTAAAACCGGAAAATATTTTGGCGGTCTTGATCAGGGAACATCAGCCATTATATCTTACACAAAAGGTGAATATAACGATGCACGCAAAAAACCAACTGGCAGTAGCAAGGGTGTTTCTGGATTTATCATTTTCATAATTATACTCTTAATTATCTTTTTAATTTCAAAAAAGGGCGGAGGAGGTGGAAGTCAGATAATTGGAAAACGTGGTAGTGCCAGTCCGTTTTGGTGGATGCTATTGGGAGCCGGTTTAGGGCGAGGCAGCGGTGGAGGTGGTTTTGGTGGTTTTTCAGGCGGTAGCGGCGGATTTGGCGGCGGCGGCGGAGGATTTGGTGGATTTGGTGGCGGCAGCTTTGGTGGTGGGGGATCTAGCGGAAGCTGGTAAAACTAAATTTAAGATCTTTGAATTGCGGTTTACGATTTTTCAATGCAAGAATTAAACTGGAAGCTGTTATCTTCCGAATATTTGATAAAAGATAATTGGGCCACTCTTAGGGCTGATACCTGTCAAATGCCCAACGGCAAAATCATTAAGCCTTATTATGTATTGGAATATCCAAGCTGGGGCAACGTGGTGGCATTGACTGATGATAATAAAGTTATTTTAATTCGCCAATACCGCCATGCAGCCGGGGAGGTTATATTAGAATTGCCAGGCGGTTGTATTGAAACCGGCGAAAGTCCGGAGGAAGGCATTAAAAGAGAATTGCTTGAAGAAACAGGCTATGCGTTTGACAACTTTGAACTGCTTTGTACTTTGTACGCCAATCCCGCTACCGGAAACAATAAAACCCATTGCTTTTTAGCCACTGGTGGCCAAAAAATTCAGGAACAGGCACTGGATGGCAGTGAAGAAATTGTGGTGGAACTGGTAAGCATTGTGAAACTTAAAGAACTTTTGGTTAAAAATCAATTCGGACAAGCATTACATACCAGTGGGATTTTTTATGCGCTGATGAAGTTGGGATTACTAAGTTAATTAAAAACCTTTTTTCTCTAACAAGTAGGTAAACAATTTTTTAAGCTGTATTTTCTTCAACCAACTGAAATCAGTTGACACCACAATGGCTAAATTTATTACCAATATAAAATTTATAGCTAGCCCAAACACTTTTCAGGTTGTCATTAACCAGAACGTGGTGAAAGATAATTCTCTGGACCCAAACCTCCGAATGTATAATTCCAACAGCTTTTTAAAAAATTTTCCTGGCTCATCCGTTTAAACCTTAATTCTTCCTGATTTTAAATGGTTTGCAATATCCATCTGTTTTGAAAAGTTACATTAAGCTGCCTTTGCCCTTTCCCATTCCATCAAATAATCTATTGATTACTTCTTTCGCAGATTCAGTTTCATTAAAATGTTTGTTTTTCTCCTTTAAGATAGAACTTTTCAGTACAAACAAGAATTAAAAACAGAAAGCGTTTTCATGATTTTAAAAACAAAAAATCCCGTTAAGCTTCTGCTTAGCAGGATTTATTTTTAAATTCTGAGTTTAACTCATCTTCAATTTTTTTTGAATATCAGCAACGTAACCTTTAAATTTCTTATCGGTATCAATAAGATCATCCACTGTTTGACAGGCATAAATTACGGTTGAGTGATCT
>JACMND010000104.1 GCA_014378705.1 Pedobacter sp.
GCGGCAGAGTTAAGCATTGCTAACAGAGAACTGGCCTTTCAAAATAAGGAAAAGGAAAAACGGGCGGCAGAATTGAGCATTGCTAACCTAGAACTGGCTTTTCAGAATAATGAGAAGGAAAAACGGGCGGCAGAATTGGTGATCGCTAATAACGAATTGGCTTTTCAAAATGATGAGAAAGAGAAAAGAGCGGTTGAAAAAGAAAAACGGGCTGCTGAATTAATTATCGCAAATAAGGAATTGGCTTTTCAGAATGAAGAGAAAGAAAAAAGAGCGGCCGAATTGGTAATCCTGTCCGGAGATCTAAAAGCGCAGCAGGAGGAATTAAGAAAAGCGAATGATGAGCTTTTTGAAAAAGCTCAGTTGCTCGAAAAACAAAAAGATGAAGTGGAGCAGATAAATAAAGAAGTGGAGGAAGCCCGCCGTTCCCTGGAAGAAAAAGCAATGCAACTTACGTTAACCTCAAAATATAAGTCGGAGTTTTTAGCCAACATGTCTCATGAGTTACGCACGCCTTTAAATAGTTTGCTAATCTTAGCCCAGCAGTTATTTGAAAACCACGATGGAAATTTAACTGATAAGCAGATTAGTTATGCAAAAACAATACATGCATGTGGAAATGACCTGATAAGACTGATTAATGATATTTTGGATCTTTCCAAAATTGAATCCGGCGTTATTTCATTTGATATTATGCCTGTTTATTTTTCTGAGATTATTTCATTTATTGAATCAACTTTCAGGTCTATTTCAGATACAAAAAATCTAGAATTTAAGATTGAAATTGATAAAACAATTCCTGGCAAGTTTGATACAGATATTCAGAGATTATCACAGATATTAAAAAATCTGCTTTCAAATGCATTTAAATTCACAGAAAAAGGAGAAGTTAAACTAAGCATTCATCGCCCGGCGGCAGATGAAATTGTTCCTGTAGCCGGAGAATCCTTTATTGTGTTTTCTATAAAAGACACAGGGATTGGCATCCCAAAAGAAAAACAATCTCTAATTTTTGAAGCTTTCCGTCAGGCAGAGGGATCAACCAGCCGGAAATATGGTGGCACCGGTTTAGGTCTTTCTATAAGTAAATCTTTTGCTGAGTTATTGGGAGGTGCTATACAGGTTAAAAGCCAACCAGGCAAGGGAAGTATTTTCAGTTTATATCTTCCTTTTATAAAAAATGAAGAAAATATACCTTTTATAATCTCACCGGCTAAACTCAATTCACCTGTCTTTACTGAAGAGAGCGCCATAAAAAATATGGAGAAAGTAATAAAAGATGACGACAGATCTATTATAAATCATTCAGACAAGGTAATATTGGTTATTGAGGATGATTTTAAATTTTCACATATTATTATGGATAAGGCGCATGAGGCGGGTTTAAAAGTAGTTATTGCTTCAAATTATCTTGAGATCTTTGAATATATTCAGAATTTTAAACCTATCGCCATTACACTTGATATAAAAATGCCTGAATCTAATGGTTGGAATATATTAAAGTTATTAAAAAGTGATACAAAGGTCCGCCATATTCCGGTGCATGTTATTTCGGGAGTTGATTACAAAGAACTGGCTTATAAATTAGGTGCAAAAAGTTTTTATATTAAACCATTATCCGGGGTGTTTCTAAAATCATTATTCATGCAGATGATCGCTTTTAACAACCGCGTTTTGAAAAAAGTATTGCTCATTACGCACCGTGAGACTGAGAGTGAAAACCTTAAAAAACTATTAAATAACGATTCAATAAGTACAACACACGTAATATCCATAAAAGAAGCTTTGGCTGAATTACGGGCAAAAGAATTTGATAGTATCATACTTGATTTTATGGATGCTGATGTAAATAAATTATTGCATTTTCTTAATACTGAAAGATCAGAAACGCCCGTAATTGCTTTCTCAGATAATGAATTTAATGAGGATGATGTACAAGTTTTAAAAAGCAAATCTACCAGTGTTCTTAAGAAATCTGAAAATTTTAATGGAAAAATATTAAACGAGTTGCTTTACCGGATGCATATAAACATTAGCTTACTTGCTGATAATCAAATGCAACTGATAGAAAACTTAATTTACACAGAAGATACTCTTAAAGGTAAGAAAGTGTTAATTGTTGATGACGATGTTAGAAACTTGTTTGCGTTAACGGCTGCCTTTGAAAGATTTGAAATAGAGGTATTAACGGCTGATAACGGTCAGGAAGCTCTTCAGATTGTAGAAAATGAAGCAGGAATTGACATCGTTCTGATAGATATTATGATGCCTGACATGGATGGCCATGAAACCATTCAAAGCATCCGTAAAGAATCAAAAAATGAAAACCTTCCTATTATCGCTGTTACCGCCAAAGCAATGGTTGGCGACCGTGAAAAATGCATCGCATCCGGAGCGTCAGATTACATAACCAAACCTGTTAAAACAGACCAGTTGCTATCATTAATGCGTGTATGGTTATACAAACTGGAAGAAGTTTAAAAAAAAATAGCAAATGGTTTTAAAATATTTATAATGGCTGATGCTCAAGTTGTAAAAATTCTTTTAGTTGATGATAATGAGAATAACCTCCTATCGATGGAAATTATTCTTGAAAAAGAAGGTTACGCTTTTTTTAAG
Source organism: Pedobacter sp. (assembly GCA_014378705.1). Classification (GTDB taxonomy): domain Bacteria; phylum Bacteroidota; class Bacteroidia; order Sphingobacteriales; family Sphingobacteriaceae; genus Daejeonella. The sequence continues at coordinate 2,620 of JACMND010000104.1, forward strand.
GCACTTTCCGGGAAGGATGCTTTAAAAATTTTATTAAAAGAGGATGATTTTTCACTCATTCTTTTAGACGTACGCATGCCTATAATGGATGGATATGAAACAGCTGAATTAATTTGCCAGCGGGATAAACTAAAGCATATTCCCATTATATTTATTACGGGCCAGGATTATGAGGACGCTTCTGTTTTTAGAGGTTACAAAACCGGGGCTGTAGATTATATCCGCAAACCAGTAAATCCGCAGATATTGCGTTCTAAAGTTGGCGTTTTTGCAGAACTTTACAAAAAAAACCAACTTCTGCAGTTGCAGGAAGAAAAACTGATCCGAATAAATGATGACCTTATGCTCCTTAATCAGAACCTTGAAAAAAGAGTGTTTGATCGGACAGCAGAACTAGAAAACCTGAATCACGAACTTAAAAGTCTGAATTTGTCAAAAGATAAATTTTTGTCTGTTATATCCCATGATCTTCGGAATCCTTTAACGGCTCTGCTCATCTCATCAGATCATTTAATCCAAAAAACAAAATCTCCAGATTTTGACGAAATACAGCCATGGATTAACATGATTCATCGCACCTCAAATAAAATTCTACAGCAATTGAATGAACTGGTAAGATGGGCCGAGACGCAACGTGAAAAGATAACTTTCAAGTCTGAAAAACTCAATCTTCTCAGTGGGGTTGAGAAGAGTCTGGAATTGTTACAAGGCAATTTTACCCAGAAAAAAATTGTTTTGAACAACAAAATCCCTTCCGGGATTTATGTTCACGCAGACCCATTAATGTTGCGCTCTATTCTTCAGAACCTGTTTACAAATTCGATTAAATTTACCCCGGAAGAAGGATCGATAAGTATTATTGCGCAAAGTGTGAATAGGATGATTGAGATTTCCATTACGGATACAGGGATTGGAATGGACGAATACATGAGGGAAAACCTCTTCACCAATTTTAATTCAGCCTCATTATCAGGTACCAACAGTGAAAAAGGTTCAGGCCTTGGTTTAATGCTGGTAAAAGATTTTGTGACACAAAATGGAGGTACAATTCGCGTAAAAAGTGAAAAAGAAAAAGGAACCTGCGTTACTTTTACCGTACCGGAATATTTGAGCACACAAACTGCTGATTAAATTTCATTAATTACAGGTCAATCTCTTTTAAAAGATTATCCAGATCAAGTTCTTTGGTAAACATTTCTAAAGAACCATCTGGTTTAACAGGCCAGAGTTCTTTAGGCCTGTCCCAATATAATTCTACACCATTTTGGTCAGGGTCATTCAGGTATAAAGCTTCTGAAACCCCATGATCACTGGCTCCTGTAAACGGATACCGTGCCTGTATTATTCGGTTGTAAATAATCGCTAAATCCTTTCTGGTGGGATACAAAATAGCGGTATGAAATAACCCAACCCCAAAAATCGGTGGCGGAGGTGCATCTTTACTCTGCCAGGTATTTAAACCGATGTGATGATGATAACCGCCTGCAGAAATAAAAGCAGCCTGACTGCCATACATGGTCGTAATTTCAAAACCAAGCAGTCCCTGATAAAATTTAAGCGAATTTTCCAGGCTCGCTACCTTTAAATGCACATGGCCAATCCGGGTATGAGCCGGAATACGATAATTTTCACTCATCTATTAATGTCTTTAAAAATAAAACAAAACCTCCATGAATCAGACCAAAAAACGATTACCCTATTGAATAACTAGTCTTACAATTGGCACTATCCGAAGACAACTCCGGAGCTTAAATGAAAGTCCTATTATAGGCTATAAAAAATGGTTTAAATGGAATAAGTGTTGAATTTAAGATTGTTAGTTTATTTTCTATATATTTTCTATTTTTTTAAAAACAAAGAGACATATTTGAAAATAAGAGATATAAGCAATTGCTTAACAGTTTTATTGATTTTTCATTTAAAATTGAAAATAACTACTGTTAAAATTTAAATCGTCTTTTACAAAAATCAGTTTCAGTTTAGCTGGTTTATAACGTGCCCATCTAATTGATAAAATGTTATGTCAACCACAAAAATAAGCCCGGTAAGCAGGATACTGAGCCATTTAAAACTAGAAAAACAAGAAATCACTGCGGTTTATTTCTATGCCATATTAAACGGTTTAATACAACTTTCATTACCTCTGGGTGTACAGGCTATTGTTAGTTTTGTACTCGGAGCTTCAATGAGGGCTTCGCTAGTGGTACTTATCGCATTGGTGGTACTTGGCGTATTGGTTACAGGTATTATGCAGGTTAACCAAGTAAAGATTATTGAAAAAATACAGCAGAAATTATTTGTTCGCTACGCTTTTATTTTTGCATCCCATATTCCCACCTTAGACCTTAAAAAAACTGACAATATTTATTTACCAGAACTTGTTAACCGTTTTTTTGATGTACCGATACTTCAAAAAAACTTATCAAAAATATTATTGGATGTACCCATTGCCAGTATCAATATATTATTCGGATTAATCTTACTGTCTTTTTATCATCAGGCATTTGTACTGTTTGGCCTAATTCTGATTATTTTGCTGTGGCTAATACTTCGATACACCGGCCAAAGTGGCCTTCAAACCAGTATTGATGAAAGCAATTATAAATACAAGGTAGCCGGATGGTTAGAGGAAACCGCTAGGGTAATTAAATCCATTAAACTGGCAAAAAAAAATAACCTGCACCTGCAAAAAACCGATGAGCATGTCATTGGCTATCTGGATGCCCGAAATAAGCATTTCAAGATACTGTTGTTTCAGTATAATGTACTGGTGTTATTTAAAACCTTTATCACCGCTGCCATGCTAATTGTTGGAACAATTTTATTAGTAAATCAGCAATTAAATATCGGTCAGTTTATTGCCGCTGAAATCATCATACTTCTTATACTTAATTCTGTAGAAAAGCTCATAAATAATTTGAGCAGTGTGTATGATACGCTAACATCCCTGGAGAAAATATCCAGTTTTACCGAAAAGCCTATAGAAGAAAATGGCTCTGTTCAATTACCAGAGAATAGTAACGGATTAAAAATACAAATGATAAA
>JACMND010000105.1 GCA_014378705.1 Pedobacter sp.
ACGCACCATCCATTTTGTATACGTGGTGGCTGGGAAGCGAAGCTGGTAACGCCATGGCAGATGTTCTGTTTGGCGATTACAACCCGGCCGGTAAATTGCCAATATCTTTTCCAAGATCTGAAGGTCAAATTCCTGTATTTTATGCCGCTAAAAGCACGGGTCGGCCATCAATGAATGACCAAGATATTGTCTATAAATCAGCGTATTTAGATTTGCCAAATAGCCCGAAGTTTGCATTTGGGCACGGCTTAAGTTACACCACGTTTAAATACAGCGATTTAAAGCTGAGCAAAAGTAAAATCAGCCAAAACGAAATTTTAACAGTAACGTTTACACTTACTAATACTGGTAAATATGCAGGTGAAGAAGTGGCACAACTTTATCTACAAGATATTTTTGCCAGTATTACCCGGCCGGTTAAGGAACTTAAAGACTTTAAAAAAGTGATGCTTGCTCCGGGCGAGAGTAAAACTATCATATTTACTATCGACAAAGAAAAACTATCTTTCTATAATCAAAAAATGAAATGGGGTGCAGAAGCTGGAGAATTCAATCTGATGATTGGAACTGCTTCAAACAATATTTTGTTAGCTAGTAAATTCGAGTTAATAGATTAGCCAACAATCGAAACATGTTTATCTTATTTTAAATATTCCGATAATTTAGGAGTCGATTCGTGTAAAGCTGCACCATCTGTGCTAACAGTAACCCCCATTAAAACAGATGTGTATGGTTATGCGAACGGCTCCTATTTTAAGTCCAAATAGAGCCTCCAGCGGTGTGGCAGGTGAATGTAAATTATTAAACAAATTCAAACACATGAAGAAACTACTCCTTTTAATACTGTTAGCTCCTGCAATTACAGTCACATTTGCCCAACAGAAAAAAAATATGAAGTCGGGCTCTATTCCAAAACAATATGATGTTACCTCTAAGGTAGCTACTATATATACTACTGCAGATCAATCTGAACTCCGCTTAACGAAAACAGGAACATTGCAGTTTAAAGATTTCGGTCAGCCTTTAGAAACTCAATTATGTGTTTTTGTTGATCCATCAAGAACTTTTCAGTCAATAACAGGAATTGGTGCGGCATTAACAGATGCTTCAGCAGAAATTTACGCCAAGCTACCAAAAGAAACTCAGCATGAATTTATGCAGGCTTACTTCAGCCCATCCAACGGAACTGGTTATACGTTAGCCAGAACTAATATTGCGAGTTGTGATTTTTCAAGCGATACGTATAGTTATGTTGCAGAAGGCGATAAGGAATTAAAAACCTTCAATATTTCGCATGATGAAAAATTTAAAATTCCATTTATAAAACAAGCGACTGCAGCCGCAGGCGGAAAACTTACTTTATTTGTTTCTCCATGGAGCCCTCCAGCTTTTATGAAAACCACTAATAATGTATTAAAGGGAGGAAAACTCAAACCAGAATTCCGTCAAAGTTGGGCTAATCATTATATAAAATTCATTAAAGCTTACGAAGCGAAAGGAATTCCTGTTTGGGGCTTAAGTGTACAAAACGAACCAATGGCAACTCAATCTTGGGAATCGTGCATTTTTACAGGTGAAGAAGAACGTGATTTTATTAAATACTATTTAGGCCCAACTCTACATAAAGAAGGTTTAGCGAGTAAAAAATTGATTGCTTGGGATCATAATCGTGATTTATTGTATCAACGTGCAAGTACTGTTTTAAATGATCCGGAAGCAGCTAAATATGTTTGGGGAATTGGCTTCCATTGGTATGAAACCTGGACAGGCAGCGCACAGCAGTTTGATAATCTTAAAAAAGTGCATGAAGCTTTTCCTGATAAGAGCCTAATATTTACAGAAGGCTGCGTTGAAAAGTTCAACTTCGAGAAGTTAAACGACTGGGCTTTGGGCGAACGCTATGGCTTATCTATGATTAATGATTTCAATGACGGAACAGCTGCGTGGACTGACTGGAACATTCTTTTAGATGAAAACGGCGGCCCAAATCATGTTGGCAATTTTTGCTTTTCACCAGTACATGCTGATTTAAGAACCGGCAAGCTGATTTATACAAATTCATATTATTATTTAGGCCATTTTTCAAAATTTGTTAGGCCTGGAGCGAAAAGAATCATCAGCTCATCTAACCGTGATAAATTGATTACAACTGCTTTCGTCAATCCAGATGGTAAAATTGCGGTTGTGGTAATGAATAAGTCTGATGATAAATTAACGTATAATTTATGGATAAAAGGTAAGGCTGCAGAAACAACAAGTTTGCCTCATTCTATTTCAACCATCATTATTCAATAATAATAATAATAATCGTAAAAGAATAAAACCCCCTAAACTAGCTAGTGTAACCCCCTTTATGCGTATTAAATCAATCGGCTGCCTAATTTTATTGGCCCTAGTTGTGTTTACCTCTTGTAAAAAAAATCCTCCAGCAAGCAAACCAGTAGATGTGGTGGTTCCCCCAGTTGTGCCTCCAGTGGTAGAAGTAGAGCAACCAGAAGATACATCACCAGCTGTTGGTTACGACGGTTATGATTTAGCATGGAGCGATGAATTTAATACCTCCCCAATTGATATGGGGAAGTGGAATTTTGAAACAGGAACTGGTGTTAATGGGGATTTCGGAACTGGGCAGCTGGATCGTGCAACGGATAGAGCAGAGAACAGTAAAATTGAAAGCAGTATCAAAAATGCAGATGGCGGCGCTTTAGCAATTACTACACGTCGTGAGTCTTTTATGGATCGCCAGTACACTAGCGCTCGTTTAAATACTAGCGAAAAAGGGGCTTGGGGGCCGGGTTATCGTATTGAAGCTCGGGTATGGGCGAAAGACGTTAGATATAAAGGGCAAGGATTTGCATTTTGGATGATGCCCGCAGAAAAGCCTGCTGCATTGCCTTACATCATGTGGCCGCAAGGAGGTGAGATAGATGTGATGGAATATGTTGGTGCGATACCCAATTACAATTTAGGAAGTGTACACTATGCATGGTCTTGGGAAAACAATGAATATAAGGACTGGAACCACGGTCATAAAGGTGCCTACTACTCTTTTGCCGATAAGCAGGTTCCAAATGTTAATCCCGAATACGGTGGGTATCCTATTTTACCCACAGAAAAGAACTCAGGTAGTGGCGGCTTTCACGTCTACGGTATTGATTGGTTTACTGATAGAATGGAATTCCGTTTAGATAGCCATGTGTATCACATTCATTATTTCAAGGATGGCTTTTCATTCGATAACGGAGTTACTGATGGAGAAGACAAGGACGGGATAAAAACCGTAGACGGAAAAAGAGTAATGGCCTCAGAATACTCAAATCATTTTAAGGAATGGTCGCCGTTTGAGCATAAATTCTACATTATATTAACGGCCGGTGTGGGTGGTAAAGACAATCAAACGTATGGTGGTGCAATAGTTCCCGAAGCCACTTTTCCATGTGCTACCTATATAGATTGGGTGCGCGTTTACAAACGTAAATAGTTCAAAACAAACATATTAAAGCTTACTCGTGCTAAAAGTTTGTCTGTTCGTGTTTTAAGGGGGCGCAACTTCAAGCTTTTAGTCATGAGTTAATTCTTCATGTAATCTCAA
>JACMND010000106.1 GCA_014378705.1 Pedobacter sp.
AGTACAATAAAAAGTACGGATTTTAAATGTAATAATTTCATGATCTACGCAGAAGCTATTGGAACTTATTTTTTACAAATATCTTGAACAATAGCAAGATTAAGACCAGTTTTTAGTTTGGCTAAATTCACAACAAAAAAAATTGGCAACTTATTTTTACAGATCCGATTTTCTTACGTTTACGCTGTAATTTTAGATCTTTAGAAAGATCCGTATCAAATCGTCAGCGGAAACGCAAAACCTGTGTTTGTTGGTACCTCGCGTTTTCAGCTTCCAGCGGATCTGATTTCAGTGCCCCTCCGTTGGAAGCCTCTCTAAGAACAATTTGAAATAATATTAACTCCATATTCTCAATAATATACAGGTCTAAAAGCGTCGGTAAAAGCGGATTATCGTTCCATTTTTCTAAATAGAAAAATATTATGGGAAAAAAGTTTAGATCATCTGCACACGGTAAATGGACCTGTTCCTATCAGTAAGTCAAAATTGATTTGGCCTGCCTTGGGGCAACGCTTAAACAACATTAATTTTAGAGGATTTAATTTTGAATTTATGCACCTTTTTTAAATTGCTTTAAGTTTGTCTGTATCTACAATCTATCCTTTAACTTTGATTATAAACATTTAACTTTCAATATAACCATACCTTTCATTGTAACATTAACAAGTTACCTTCATCTAAAACAACAAAATTCTATCATAAATTTAAGCCCTATGCTTAGTATTCGAAACATTGTAAAACAGTATGCCAATCACCGGGCATTGGATGATGTTAGCCTTGAAATAGAACATGGAAAGATCTTCGGATTACTTGGGCCAAACGGTGCCGGGAAAACTTCCCTGATCCGGATTATCAACCAAATAACAGCACCTGATGCGGGTGAAATATTTATAAACGGCGAAAAACTAAATCCATCGCATATTTCAAGAATCGGCTACTTACCGGAAGAACGAGGCCTGTATAAGAAAATGGAAATAGGCGATCAAATGCTGTACCTGGCTCAATTGAAAGGTATGTCGAAAGCGGAAGCCACAAAAAAGATTAAATTCTGGTTTGAAAAAATGGAGATGCAAACCTGGTGGAATAAAAAAGTAGAAGATTTGAGTAAAGGGATGCAGCAAAAAGTTCAATTTGTGGCCACAGTAGTACATGAACCTGAATTAATAATCCTGGATGAACCTTTTTCAGGCTTCGACCCCGTCAATGCAGAAATTATTACCCAAGAAATTCTGGAACTCAATAAAAAAGGGGCTACTATCATTTTTTCGACACATCGGATGGAATCAGTTGAGCAACTTTGTGACCACATTGCTTTGATCCATAAGTCTCATAAAATTTTGGATGGTAGTGTAAAGGATATTAAAAACGCATACCGAAATAATACCTACCGTTTTGAATATCAATTCAACGATCATGAATTTGAAGATCACACTGAACTTTTCCGGTTGATAGATCAGGGGAATAAGGAGGAGGGAAAACAAGTTACCTTGCAGATTAACGAAGGGAAAACGTCCAATGATGTTTTGTCTTACCTGCTTCCTAAGTTTCATATCACTCAAATGAAAGAAGTGATACCAAGCATAAATGATATTTTTATCCAGAAAGTAACCGCTTTAAACTAATTTATAATGAATAAAACCTTACTTATTATACAACGGGAATATTTTAGCCGGGTTAAAAAGAAATCATTTCTATTGATGACCTTTCTTGTGCCTTTGTTATTTATCGGGATGTACGCATTGGTAGTTTACATTTTTATAGAGGGTGATAACAACCAGAAAAAAATTCAGGTTCTGGATCAATCCGGGATTTTTGAGAGTAAGCTAAAGGACCAAAAAAACCTTGACTTTACTTCTATAAAAGGACCATATGAAGAGGCAAAAAAGGAAATGCTAAAATCAAAATCTGATTTTCTTTTATATATCCCTGCCGACTATGAAAAATCGAAAAATATTGAGATCATAGCGGAGAAAAAACCTGGACTTAATTTTTTAAGTGATATAGAGAAACAAATGGAGGATATTCTGCTGGATCAGCGGTTGATCAAAGCCGGAATTGATACTGCTATCATTAACCAGGCCCGACCAAACCTGAACATTAACGCCCGCCAGATTACCGAAGAAGGGGAAAAGGACGCCAGTGTTGGCGCATCTTTTATTATCGGTTTTATCGCTGCCTTCCTAATCTATATTTCTTTGTTTATTTACGGAACACAGGTAATGCGGGGTGTAATTGAAGAAAAAACCACACGCATTATTGAAGTAATTGTATCATCCGTAAAGCCCTTCCAGCTAATGCTGGGAAAAATTCTTGGAATTGGGATGGTTGGTTTAACCCAGTTTTTATTGTGGATCATTTTATCTGCAGGGCTAACTGCCATTGCCGGAACTTTGTTAATAAATAACGATGAAACAAAGGCTAAAGTGGAGCAAATGGGTAAACAAAGAGTTGCAATGGCTAGTTCAGAATCCGGAGAAAATAACATGGTCTTAGATTTTTCTAAAGCAGCTTCCACAATTGATTTCCCGTATATATTGGGAACTTTCTTATTTTATTTTTTAGGCGGTTATTTGATTTACAGCGCTCTTTTTGCGGCCGTAGGATCAGCCGTTGATAACGAAACGGAAACACAGCAATTTATGCTTCCCATTACGCTGCCGCTGATTTTTACGTTTATAATCGGGATGAACTTTATTGTCAATAATCCAGATAGTCCGCTATCCTTTTGGCTTTCCATGGTTCCCTTTACCTCTCCAATTGCCATGATGATTCGTATTCCATTTGGGGTTCCGGCCTGGGAGCTGGCTATTTCAATGGTTTTATTAGTCGCCGGATTTATATTCACTACCTGGGTGGCCGCACGGATTTACCGCGTCGGTATTTTAATGTATGGTAAAAAAACCAGCTATAAAGAACTAGCAAAATGGTTTATGTATAAGGAGTAGATTGATAACTGACGGGAGACAAATCATTAAAACGGACGTTAAAAAAATTAATAAACGAAAATGGATCATAAAGCCAAATCAATACGGCCTTTTGTAGGAGCTGTAAATTTCGAATTATCGCGTAAATTCTACCAGGACCTTGGTTTTCAGGAAAGTATAGTATCTCATAATATGTCTTATTTCAAAACAGGTGAAGTAGGGTTTTATTTACAAGATGCTTTCGTTAAAGATTGGATAGACAATACGATGATTTTTGTGGAAGTAGAGGATGTAAAACACTTTTATAATGAGCTACTGGCATTAGACCTTACTTCCAAATATGATCACGTTAAGATCGTACCAATCCGGGAACTACCATGGGGAAGAGAATGCTTTTTACACGACCCATCAGGAATTCTATGGCATTTTGGTGAATTTAATATTCAATAGCTGAATAACGTTAAAACCAACTATTTTCAGCAGGTGTTTTGCAAATTTTAAGAACGCAGATTTTCGTAGTTCTTACCAAACATAAAGGTTTGCGAAAATCTGCAAACATTCTCTGCGAAATGTAAAGGTTCAATCCAATACTTAAAAAATGAAACGCATCGCGGTTATTGATTTGGGAACAAACACCTTTCATTTACTCATAACCGCAATCAATCAGTCTATCATTCCCGGTAATATCTACAAAGAAACCATCGTTGTTAAACTTGGCGAAGACGGCATTAATAAAGGAATTATTCAACCGGCTGCTTTTTTGCGTGGAATAAAAGCTTTGGAAAAATTCTCGGAACTTATCAAGCAACATCAGGTAACGCAAGTAAAAGCCATGGCAACCGCCGCTATTCGTAACGCCCTAAATGGCGAAGAATTTACTTTGGAAGTTAAGATACGAACCGGAATCGAAATAGAAATAATTGATGGTAACAGGGAGGCTGATTTAATTTATAAAGGAGTTAGGGAGGCTGTGAAAATGAATAACAAATATCACCTGATGATGGATATTGGCGGTGGAAGCGTAGAATTTATTATTTGCGATCATTCGCAAATATTTTGGAAAAAAAGTTACCCGCTGGGCGCTGCTAAATTAATGGAGCGCTTTCATCATTCAGACCCTATTTCTATTAAGGATATTAATCAGATCGTCAACCAATTAAAAGAAACTTTACCAGAACTATTAGTTGAGTGCAGTAAATATCGACTAATTAAACTCATTGGTTCGGCAGGGGCATTTGAAACTTTTGAGGAACTGATTAGGCGTAGGTTTGAATTTGAAGCTAAAAATAAAAACGTTTCCGCAAGGGAAATAAAACTAAATCATTTCCAGGAAATAGCATCTGTCCTGCTTAAATCAACTCATGAAGAACGAAGCAAAATGCCAGGTTTGATTGCCCTGCGTGTAGATATGATCGTGGTAGCAACTCTGCTCACGCAACATATTATTAATGAATTAAAAATTGGGAAGCTTATAATCTCTGACTATTCATTAAAAGAAGGAATTTTATTTGACCTGATTGGGGAGATTTTAACTAAACCAGTTTTAACAGTTCCTGGTAAAGGCGATGAGTAGGAAGACCAACCACGTTGGTATATGAGCCGTTAATCTTTTCAATACCCACAAGCCCGATCCATTCCTGAATGCCGTAAGCTCCGGCTTTATCCATGGGCTCGCCGGTTGAGATGTAATACCTGATCTGTTCAGCACTCAGCGTTTTAAAATAAACTTCTGATGTTTCGTAAAAACTGGTCACCTGATGATTTTTCATTAAACTTACCGCCGTGATTACCTCATGTTTATTTCCTGACAAGGTACTAAGTATTTCAAATGCATGTTCTTCGTTTTCTGGCTTGCCTAATATCTGGCCGTTTATCACAACAATGGTATCAGCCGTAATTACGATTTCATTGGTAATACTTTGATCAAATGCCCTTACTTTTTTTTCGGATATAAAAACGGCGATCTCTGCGGAGCTTAGATTTTCAGGAAATGATTCATCTACATCCTTTAAAACAACCCGGAAATTAATTCCCATTAATTTTAAAAGTTCCTGTCTTCTGGGAGATTTTGAAGCTAAAATAATGGGAGGAAACTGGTTCATCAAAGAAGAATTTAAGCAGGAAAACTTCCGTTTTTTACTATAGGACCTTCTTCATCCCACTTGTTCTGAATTTTTAAAACCTTTTCAATAACATCCCGAACGCATCCTTTGCCGCCATTTCTGGGAGAAATATAGTTAGAGATAGCTTTGATTTGTTCTACAGCGTCTGCCGGGCAAACCGGTAACCCCGCTAGCTTCATAACGTGCAGATCCGGAATATCATCGCCCATATACAAAACTTCGGAAAAATCCAGATTATTAGTTTTTAAGAATTGCTCGTAAATCTCCACTTTAGAATCTACTCCCATAAAAATATCAGAAATACCCAACCCTTGTAATCTCGAGTTTACGCCCACCGAATTGCCACCGGTTATTACGGCAATCTTGTACCCCCGTTTAATAGCTAACTGCAAAGCATATCCATCTTTGATGTTAAACTGCCGTAGCTGCTCACCGGATTCGGTAACATGAACAAGACCGTCTGTAAGGACTCCATCCACATCAAAAATGAAAGCTTTTATATGACGAAGTTTTTCAAGGACCATAAGAGTTACGATTTAAAAATAAACGGATTTAAAAATTTAATGTAAATATGGATCATCAAACCTTTAAATTACCTTATCATTAAATTAGTCCTGGTTATCCCGCCACTCATAAACCCAGGCAGACTGAATCTGTTCCAGATGACCTTCGTTGGACTCTTCGCGGGTACCTTCAAAATTAGGCAAGGCTAAAACCCATTCCAGCAACTCCATAAATCTGATCCGGTAAATTTTAGACTCGTTAAAATCATCACCAAACTTTTCATAAAGACCTATGGCGATATCTTCGTGGTCTTTCCAGTGAATCGGTAATTCAAATTGTGGAGTCATATAAAGGTATTGAGTTGTAAGGTGTAGACTGTGAGTTTAAACAAAAAAAGCTTCTTTATACCAAACAAAATCTAAACTAAATATTTATTAATGTCCTAAAAAATGATGCTGATCAGGTAAGGTAACTTCAATATCACCATTAAAAACCACACACTGACAACCCAGGCGGGAAGTAATACGCGGGTTTACGGCACGGTCGATAAAATCTTCTTCCTTGTCTGATATTTCCTGAATATTATCCATTCCTTTATTAACATAAACATGACAGGTACTGCAACCGCATACGCCGCCACAATTATGCTGGAGCTCGATTCCATTATCTAAACAAATGTCTAGAACTGATTCATTTTGAGTAATTGGGAATTCAACCGGCTCTTTTCCTGCTTCTTCGAAATGGATTTTTAACTTAAAAATGTTCATTGGCGCAAAACTAACAAATTTAAGCAAGCCCGTTATTTATCTTTTCATAATTGATAATGCTCTGACTTAGCTTTTCATACAATTCTTTCAGTTCTGGATGATTATCAAGTAGTCGCAGATGCTGCACAATGGTGCTTTTATCATCACGTAAAGCAGGACCAGTCTGAACATTTATTGGATCAGAAGTTTGGATTTTTAAAGCAGTTTCCCAAATTAAAGGACGTAAAAGGTCAAAACTTAGGTCTTGCTCCTTTAATAATTCATGCGCAAGCGCGTACATGTGATTAGTGAAATTGCATGCGAAGACAGCCGCAACATGAACCGCTCTGCGCTGCACAGAATTCATACTGATTACTTTTTCTGAAATACGGGAAGCGGCATAAACCAGAAAATCTGTAATTTCTGTCGTTGAACCCTCTATAGCAACAGGTACAAGCCTGAGATCAACTGGTTTTGATTTAGAAAAAGTTTGTACCGGATAAAAAACACCTGTATTAAGAGTTACACCATCTAAAATATTTAATCCGCTGGTGCCGGAAGTGTGTACGAGTGTGCCCTTTTCAATCTTAAGATTTTCGGCTATTGTGCGAATGGCATCATCATTTACCGCAATGATATACAGATCAGCCTTTGAGTTGATGTTCGTCAAACTACTTATCGGGGCTGCCCCAACAGCATCAGCAAGTTCTAATGCCTTATCAAAATTACGACTCCAAACCTGAGTAATATTTTGACCTGCCATTTTAAAAGCCTTTCCAAGATGCGTTGCAATGTTTCCACTTCCCAAAAGCACAATTTCCATCAGAAAAGATTTAAGATTTTAAACATTAAAATGAAGCTGCATAATAAAACTGAATACTGTTAAGCATCAAATTTTAAAAATAAAGACTATGTGAATTCACCAGCGAACTAATTATATAGCCTTTACTTCACTATTCCGCCGAAAGATTGAAAGAAGGAATCCGATTACCATGATAATGGTTCCACCCCAAAAAAGGTTAATAAATGGGAATTCAATAGCCTTTAAAACCACCCAGTCTTTTTCGGCTTTGGGTTTTTGATAAACCGTCAGCTCAAGTTTATCCTTTTCAGGAAACACATTTGTAAACCGGACTTTTAATCCCGCTTCATCGACATTTTTTCCAAAATCATATTTAGAGCCACTTTTTAATAAATAAATGGGTTCCGCCAGATATTGTTTATTCGCTTCATTAATTTCTAATTGCATTCCGATGGCTATATCGCCGCTGGCAACCGGGATATTTTGTATTTTGGCATTGCGATTCAGAGCCTTCACAACAATAAAACCATTGCGATATCGAACGGTATCACCAATATTCACTTGATGGGCTAAAGGTTTTTCATAATTTTCTTCATCCGTGTGTCCTTCATGCACTTCATGGGTTTCTTCTTTTAGTGGTACACTGCTTACGTGCGTGTATATATCATGAAAAATGTAGTGGCGGGTGTCCGGTGAAGCGATAATTTGCTTCATTTTTAAATTTTGCTGTGCGTTGGGATATAAGTTAAAATTCTCTTTTACCTTACCTGTCTTATCATCTATTACCTTGTAATTTATCCGGTAATACGTATTTACACCTACCGTAGAATCACCATGGTAAGTAACCGTATAGCGGTCCATTTTTGTTGGCTCGTCTTTGTAAAGAATAATATTTTCTTTGGGATTGTTGCTTTTTGCAAATTCTTCCCCGAAACCTATTCCCGTGTTGTTTACAGATACGGTTTTACTTGTTGCTGCCGCGATAAGAGCTCCGACAAGGAGCATGGCAAAACCGATGTGCGCCACAGCCGAACCAGCCAACCTCCATTTTCCTTTAATTGCTTCGCCCAAAATTTTACCGTTTGCCAGAATAGAAAATACCGCCGCATAAGTTAAAAATATATACATGGCGTTAGTATATACTTTGGCAACATAAACTACAATTGCCGTTAAGATAACAGCCGCTACCAATGAAATGGAAAGGCTGATAAAAAACTTTTTACTATCTGTTTTTTTGTACTTCAAAAATTGAGAAAATGCAGAGATAATGGCGATAATAACGAAAAACGGAACCTGCCATTTATTATAATGTGCGATTACATTTGGTGGAGGTGCAAATTTGGTTCCGAATATGGCGTTAAACACCGGGACTGAAGTCGTCGCTAGGATTTGAACACAGGCGATTGTTAAAACCAATGCCCCGATAAAAAGCCAGAATTCGCGTGAATAGGTTTCCTCATCTTTTTTAGTAATGGGCATTTCCTTCCATCGGCTAAC
>JACMND010000107.1 GCA_014378705.1 Pedobacter sp.
CCTGATAATATCCCTCGTAATGAAGATGGAAGCATCAATTACAAAGAAGATTTTTTTGGTAAAGCAACAAACTTAACTGTATCTGGTCAGCTGGAAGGTGAATTAGCTGCCATGGCTTTTGGTGATGTGTATACTTTTGGGCCAACCTTTAGGGCAGAAAACTCGAACACTACCCGCCACCTAGCAGAATTCTGGATGATTGAGCCCGAGATGGCTTTTTATGATTTGAATGACAACATGGATTTAGCCGAGGAGCTTTTGAAATATGTAATTCGCTATGCGATTGACAATTGCGCAGAAGAACTTGACTTTTTGAAAAACCGTTTATTGGAAGAAGAAAAAGCGAAGCCACAAGCGGAGCGTTCGGAGTTGGATTTATTAACCAAGCTTAATTTTTGTTTAGAAAATGATTTTGAACGATTAACCTATACCGAAGCTATTCAGATTTTAAGAAACTCAAAACCAAATCAGAAAAAACAGTTCAAATACCTAATTGATAATTGGGGAGCAGATTTGCAATCAGAACATGAGCGTTATTTAGTAGAGAAGCACTTCAAAAAACCGGTAATCTTGACCAACTATCCAGCTGATATTAAATCGTTTTACATGCGCTTAAATGATGCTGATGACCAAGGCCGAAGAACTGTTCGGGCTATGGATATTCTTTTCCCAGGAATAGGCGAAATTATTGGTGGTTCACAAAGGGAAGAGCGACTCGAAAAACTGGAACAACGAATGGATGAGATGCATATTCCGAAAGAAGAAATGTCATGGTATTTGGATACCCGCAGATTCGGCTCTGCTCCGCATGCAGGCTTTGGTTTAGGGTTTGAACGTTTGGTTTTGTTCGTAACCGGAATGACCAATATTAGAGATGTAATTCCTTTCCCACGGACTCCAAAAAATGCAGAATTTTAAACTAGTCTGTATTTTATAAAGGTCGTAATATATTTATAACATAACTAAAGCCTGGGAAAATCCCGGGCTTTAGCGTTTTAAATAACATATCAGACACTTTTATATCAATCGTCAATAATTTTTTTATTGAGGCATGATTTTTTATAGGTAGCTTGATCCTTGATTTTTAAAGGATTTAATCACACTATAAACCATCTAAATGCGTCGTTGGATTAGAATTACATTGAAAGTTGTAGGAGCTTTATTCGTTTTACTACTTATAATCTGGCTGGGTGTTGCTGCATATATTCAGTTAAATAAGCAGTATATTCTAAAAACGGTAACTAATCAATTAAATGATGAGTTAAGTGGTAGACTCACGATAGAAAAAATGGAGCCTGCTTTGATTCAGGGTTTCCCAGGAATTTCGGTATCGTTGAAAAACGTGTTGCTAAGAGACAGTTTATGGAATGAGCATCGGCACGATTTGCTTAAAGCTGACGAAGTTTATATTTCAATTGATGCCATATCTGTTATAATTGGTAGCCCAACTATAAAGAATATCACAGTTAATAATGGGAATATTTACCTCTTCACTGATAGCAATGGATACAGTAACACTAGCTTATTTAAAGTTAAGCCGTCATCTGACAAATCAAAAAACGGAAACGGTAAAAAACTTAACCGTTTAAATTTGAATGATGTAACAGCTGTATATGAGAACAAAATGCAATCGAAACTATTCAATTTGTACATAAACAATTTCAACGGCAAAATTACTTATAAAAACAATGGCTGGTCGGCCAATGCAAAGCTGAATGCTCTGGTTAGTAATTTGGCTTTTAATACCGATAGAGGCAGCTTTTTAACAAACAAGACAATTGCATTTGATCTTGGTCTATTATTCAACAATAAAAAAAAGATACTATCCATTCCCAAACAAGAGATTCGCATAAATGACAATTCCATCAAACTTGGTGGAAATTTCTCCTTTGATGAAACTGTTACTGACTTTAATTTAGATATCGATGCAAAATCAATTACGCTGAAAGAGGCTTCCGAATTACTGCCACGGGTTATTGCCAAAAAACTCGATCGGTATATTTTAGTAAATCCGGTTTCGGTGCAAGCAGAAATTAAAGGGAAATTAAAACACGAGAAAGATCCTTTAGTAAAAGTGTATTGGCAAACTAAGGATAATGTGATAAAATATAATAATGAAACTATTACGAATTCTAATTTCGCCGGATATTTTACTAATCAGTTAAAAAAGGAATTGAAGCGTACGGATAGCAATTCTGTTATCTGCTTTTATCAAATGAAAGGAACTTGGATGGATATTCCTTTTTACGCCGACTCAATAATCATCAATAACTTAACAAAGCCCGTATTGGCCGGAAAATTTGTTTCTAATTTTCGATTATCAAAGTTGAACCCCATTATTGGCGAACAAACTTTTTCATTTAAAGATGGCACAGCACAGTTAAATATCAGCTATCAAGCTCCATTCAATCAAAAAACATATACTAACCGATTTATTACCGGTAGCATTAAAATAAAAAATGCGGCAGCAACGTACAAGCCTCGTAATTTACCTATCAAAAATGTGCGATTAAACCTTGATTTTAAAGGTCAGGATTTGTATGTGAACGACATGCAGTTAGAAAGTGGAAGTAATAAATTACGCATGAATGGTTCGGTAAAAAATGTAACCAACTTTTACTACACAAATCCATCAAAAATTTTGCTCGACTGGAATATCAGCAGCCAACAACTAAATCTCAGTGAATTTTTAGCATTTCTAGGTAAACGGAAAAGCAGTAATCCATCCCCAAAAAGTCTTAATTCAATATCTCGTCAACTTGATAAAATGCTTGATGAAGCTAGTGTACACATGAGAATGAAAGTAAACAGAGTTTTATATAAAAAATTTATTGCTGAAAATGTCATATCAAATATTGTTCTCAAACAATCGGGCATCGAAATTAAAAATGTTAGTTTAATGCATGCAGGTGGCAGTTTAAAAATAAGCGGCAATATCAATCAAGGTGGTTCAGTTAATAAAATGGCTGTAAGGACGGAGATTGTTAAAGCGAATATTCAGCAACTTTTTTATGCGTTTAACAACTTCGGGCAAACCGGAATAACAGATAAAAATATTAGTGGAACTTTTAGCGCTTTAGTAAACGCTTCTGGATCCATAAAAAACGATGGAACCGTTGTTCCTCGATCAATAAAAGGTACTGTAGACTTCAATTTACGGAACGGCGCTTTAATAAATTTCGAGCCGATACAAAAAGTAGGATCCTTTGCTTTTCCTAATCGAAACTTCAAGAATATCACCTTCGAAAATTTGAAAAATACGCTTACTATCACCGGAAATAGCGTGATTATCCCACCCATGCAAATTTCATCGAGTGTGATAAACATTTTTTTGGAAGGTGTTTACGGATTTACTTCTGGAACAAACATCGCATTGCAAGTGCCTTTAAGAAACCCGAAAAGAGATTCGATGATTGTTGATAGAGTTGAAAAAGATAGGCGTGCTAAGAAAGGGATAGTTATTAATCTTCACACCGTGGAAGGGCCGGATGGGAAAGTGAAGTTTAAGCTAGGGAAAAATTAAATTCATTAACAACTGCACAATTTGCTATTCACATGGAAGTGTAAACCAAAATGTAGAGCCACCGTTTAAGTTATTTTCTGCGCCCATTTCTCCACCATGCTTTTTGATAATTTCAGAAGACACATAAAGCCCAATACCCAGACCGGAGGTTTTAAAATGGTCTTTTTCTGCACGGTAATAACGGGTGAAGATATTTTGTAAATGCTCAGAAAATATGCCATCCCCCCTATCAGTGACCGACACTTTTATAAAGCCATCAGTTTTTTCGACTTTTATAATGATTTCTTTGGAAGTAGGGGCATATTTTACCGCATTATTTACCAAATTAATCAAAATCTGATCTACTTTGATCAGGTCTGCAACCACCTCTAAACCCTTGTCGCCTTCAAAAGTTATAAAAAAATCTTCCTGAAGTTCTATGTGGCTACAACATCCACCTATTAAATCATGTATAGCAAATCGTGTTTTGTTCAACGGAAAATCTTCTTGTTCAAGTTTTGTCAGGTTTAATAAATCGACCACCAAATGTCCCAATTTCGATGTATGCTTTTCGGCATCTTGAAACATTTTAATAAGGTTTGGATTCAATGAACTGTTTGCAGTAACCGCACGATTGATTATTTGCAACTTCGCTTTTAAACTAGTAATTGGAGTTTTAAGCTCATGGCTGGCTACATTTATAAATTCTTCTTTTTGCCGGTGTAGGTTATGCCGTTCGTTGCAGTCTTGTATAATGGAAAAGCCGAACGTCTCGCCCTTAATTTTGAATAATATAGAAGTAATCTCAGCCCAAAATATAGTTCCATCACGTTTCTTAAGGCAAGTTTCATGGCTGAAGGAGGCCATAGAGTGATTCCAAAGATTCTTTTGAAGGTCCTTCCATTCCTGTAAACATTCGGAGGGTGTATAGTCAGTAATTCGAGTACCAATAATGTCTTTAACATCTTCGTATCCGAGCAAATCCGCCAAAGTTTGGTTAGCTTGAACAATTTTGAGATCTGACGAAATTATTTTGTTTCCTAGCAAAGAGGAATCAAAAACTTTTTTGAACCACAAATGGTGTTCATCGAATTCTTGATGGTATTCAATCGAAGCAGCCTTTAAAGCTTCTATTTCCAATTTTAAGGCAGTAATTTCTAATTGCGATGATTGGACATTCATGTCTAGGTCAATTTCGGATTTATTCGGGAAAGGCAAATGCAGGAGAAATAACTTTTAATATAAATCACAAAAGAATCTTTGAAACGAGCCATTGCCAGGAATACAAATTAATGTGTTAAAACTATGCCAGATCTAACAAACCCAAGCCTTTTTTCTATCAAATTAGCTAATTCACATTCAGATGCTTGGAATGGTCAGCGCTATTTATCAGGAAGTGTAAACCAAAATGTGGAGCCCTTCCCTATAATGCTCTTTACGCCAATTTCATCCCCGTGCTTTTTAATTATTTCCGATGATATATATAGCCCTAAACCCAATCCAGAGTTCTCCTTCTCACCTTTTTCAACCTGGTAATAACGGTCAAACAAGTGTGCAACATCCTTCGGTGGTATCCCTTGTCCACGGTCAATAACAGAAATTTTTGTGCTGTTTTCCAGACGTTCAAGTGAGATAATTATTTCTTCGGAATCTGGAGCATATTTTACTGCGTTATTAATCAGGTTTACTAATATCTGGTCAATCTTGTGCCGGTCAGCATACACTTTAACATTTAAATCACCCGAATGGCTCACATAGTGCTTACGATCAAGTTTCACATGGTTACAACACCCATCAATAACATGAGACAGCGGGAATATTATTTTTTGCAAGTGAAGTTCTCCTCGCTCATACTTAGAGGTGTTCAACAAATCTTCCACTAAATGAATTAATTTGGCCGTATAAAGTTGAGCTTCATTAGCCAAAGTTGAAATTTTTTCATTTATGATTGTTTCCTTCCTTACCATCTTATTAAGTAGCTGTAATACGGCTTTAAGACTAGTAATGGGCGTTTTAAGTTCGTGGCTGTCAATACTAATAAATTCTTCTTTATGTAAACGAAGTGCGTGTTTTTCAGTAATATCTTCTACGATAGTGTAGCCCAAGTGCCTGCCACTCTCCGGAAACAAAATAGAAGTTACATTTACCCATATCAATGAGCTGTCTTTCTTAATCAATATGGTTTCTAATGAAAATGAAGGACTAGAATCTTCCCATAAGTGCCGTTGCAAGGTTTGCCAATGCTGATGATGATCGGCAGGCGAGTAATTTAAAATTTCAGTGCCTAATAAATCCTCCTTTGTGTCATAACCCAAAAGAGCTACCATGGCTGGGTTTACTTGTATTATTTTTAAACCCGGTAAAATTATCTTGTTTCCCAATGTGGATAAATCAAAAACAGTTCGAAAACGCATCTGACTTTCCAAAAATTCCTCTTGTTTACTATCGGGATATTTTGTAGATCTCAATAATTGAATCTCTTTTCTTAAAGACGAGTTTTCATTCTTGAGGGTATTGTTAATCTTTGATTAATTACTAAAGGGATTTTCTTCTGAAGGTTCCATTAATATGAATTATTCGGGCACAAATATATGGTAAATACAAAAATAGAGTAAGTTAAAAATATATTTATAACTTATTTTTGTTTTTTATAATTAAATTATATGTATTATTATAATCAATATTGGCAAATAATTGAAACTTGTTTTTATTCTTGCCCTTAATAAGTGCTAAATCAACATTAGTTCTGGTGTATGAACGAGAGGATATTTATAGTAGAGACTGACCCTTACTCAGCAGAAATGCTGGCGGAAACTTTAGAGACTTTTAGCTACGATCCGGTTATATTCGACGAAAGAAAGGATCTGGCTGTTCAATTGTGGGAAGCAGATCCACACATGGTGATCATCAACAGTCGGCTTTTTCAAAGAAATAAACAGGTTTTCGTTTCTTTAAAAAATACGGAAGAAAAGGTTTTCGATCCCTGCCTAATACTTACTTCTGGCGACTTGGTGGATCCACAGGAAATACGTGCTTTAGAGGCAGATTATTTTCTTTTTAAACCATACGACATGAAAATACTTTCTGATTTATTAATGAAGGTAGAGTCTGCCAGATGCGGTTCAGTTAACATAAATTAGTTTCGAGAAATGCGTTATAATTTTCTAAGTAAGTTTATAGTTGTGTAATTGAAAATATGCTCTAAACTGCAATGTCTTTGAAAAACTCTATGATAAACACTTAGAAATTTGCTAGCGGTTTAAACTTAAAAGTTCTTCTAAATTTAAATGCTCGGTAACCATTTGCAACTCACCATCCTCATCTACAGGCCATTGCCTTTGCGGTCTGTCCCAATATAATTCAACCCCATTTCCGTCCGGATCGTTTAGGTACAACGCCTCAGAAACGCCATGATCCGCAGCACCTGTTAAAGGATAATTTGCATCCTTTAACCGTTTCAAAATAAGCGCTAGGTCTTTCCTTTCGGGATACAAAATAGCTGTATGAAACAAGCCGGCCGCATGTTGCGGAGCTGGAAGTGCATCTTTAGAATACCAAGTGTTTAAGCCAATGTGATGATGATAGCCGCCCGCCGAAATGAAAACAGCCTGCGATCCATATCGTTGCATAATTTCAAACCCTAATAAACCGTGGTAAAATTCTAAAGCACGATCCAAATCAGAAACCTTTAGATGTATATGCCCAATTCGGGTAGCGGAGGGAATTTTGTAAACCATGTTTTTGAAAGTGAAAAGTTTAAAGCGAAATGTACAAAGTATCAAGTATCAAGTTTTAAGCTACTCACAACTTACAACCCACAACTTTTGTCTTTATCGGGATTTTTGGATTAAAGGATAAGGGAGATTATTACGCCCGTTACTCACTACACGCATCTCACAACTCAAATCTCATACCTAAATTCTCAATTCTTTCTGTCTTTATCAGGATTTTAGGATTAAAGAATAAGAAGGATTATTTACGCCTATAATTCACGACACGCATCTCATGTCTCTTTCTGTCTTTATCAGGATTTTAGGATTAAAGGATAAGGGAGATTATTACGCCCG
>JACMND010000108.1 GCA_014378705.1 Pedobacter sp.
AATAATCTGTAAGCACCTGGTACACCGGCCGGCAATTGTCTGAAAAAGACAAGGGTTGTATATACAAAGCGGCCTTTACCGTAATCGGCCACAATCAGTGAGCCTTCGCCTGATTTCTCATTCTTATCGTTCATTCCTAAAAGCCGGTCATAACGCGGGTCAATATCAGATGGCATATACAGGCTTCTTTCCTGGATCCAGCCGTCAAAATCTTTTAAGGTAATTTTATTGGGATAATTTAAAACCGGATGACCTGGTTTTAAAATAGATACAAGGGCATTTTCCTCCGTTACACGATCGCGGGAAATTGTAAAAGGATAGGGGCCAATATCAGGTAAAATAAGCGGATTGTTGACGTTATACTGAACGATATATGTTCCACCATTTTTAACATATTCCATTAATTGAGGCTGAATGGATTTCAGACCTAAATTTACATTATAAGCCCTGATCCCTGAGACAATAGCATCAAATTCAGACAGGTCGGTTTTTAAAGTTTGTTCTTCGTTAATTACTGTTACATTAAAACCAAGTTGCTTTAACGATTCCGGTATTAGATCTCCGGCACCTAATATATAGCCGATCTGTTTTCCACCGGTTTTTAAATGAACACGTTCTACTCTCGATTGGGCTAATGGAAAAAGAGTCTGAACCGGTATATGTTCATATCCTATCACCTTTAAGCCACGGTTATAACTACCGGTATTTATTTTCAAATCCATACTTATGTAACCGCTGTTCACCTTTCCGAAAGGTGTCACGATAAAATTCAGGGTTTTTTCGTCACCTTTTTTAATTAGTTTAAACTCGGTTTTTTGAGGACTGATAACCCATCCCTCCGGTACCTTAGGTTCCAATACACCTGAAACGTTATCCATAAAGGCTTTGATCTGTACCTGCACTGTTCCGGGTTTATTTTCATTAAAAATATATGCCTTTTCGGCGATTGTTGCAGTAACAGGTGGCGCAATAACGAGCGGTTGATATACCTCGCCTCTTACCTGATCAGTAGATTTAAAAATAACCGGGTGTTGAAAAGAAATTTTTTCGCCATTAATAATAAAATTGAACCATACTGTTAACGGTGGAAGATTTTCGGCCAAGCCAGCTAACTGCTGATCTAAAAATGAATAAGATCCAACCTTGCTTTTCTCATTTAGCCAATACGGTTGAGTTAACTGTTTCGCTGTTAGAGAATCTGTTTTTGACTTTAAAATACCCTGCTGTAATTGTATAAAATCACCGCCCGAACCTTCGGATTCACTGACGTTAAAGCTCACATTTAAATTGCTGTTAAGTATCGCATTGGCAGTTACTTGAAATGAATTATTAATAACCTGTACCGGTGCCGGAGCGTTAGCTTCAAACCATAATCCGGCTGTAGCAGCGATTAAATTATGGATTTCTTTTTCTTTTTGAGATTTCCAATATGGATCTTCAAGGATATTTATTTGTTTTAAGATCTTTAAAAGAAGCGGGATTGATGCAGGAGGGTTTAAGGGGTCAAAATCATTATTTGCACGGCTAATTAATTTGCTTAATTCCGGAGTTTCTTTCAAGCGGTTCCAGGTTAAATCTATTCCGTCAAAAAGATCTTTACTTGCCGTATCCCCGACAACGGGAGTAAAATATTCAAATAATTGACCTCTTTGTCTGGAACTTCCAAAACCTTGGCTTTTATGGTTTGATCGACTTTCCGCAGCGATTTCGCCATAACCTTTCCCTAATAGAAAGTTAAAACCGCCAACATCTAATTTTAATTGATCTTCTGAAGTAGTATTGGTTCCGCCAAAATTAAAAGTATTCCAAACAAGGCGTTTTGCCTGCCAGGGTTTAACATATTTTAGTTGTTCAGGGAAGCGTTTTGGGTCTGCAGCTGCGATGAACGCTTCACGGGCTATAATTCCTGCAGCTGCATGATGTCCGTGACCGGCTCTTGCATCTTCCGGAAACCGGCTAATCATCACATCAGGTCTGAACTTGCGGATTACCCAAACAGCATCAGCCAGGATTTGCTCTTTTCCCCAGATTTGAAATGTTTCTTCGGAAGTTTTTGAAAACCCAAAGTCAATTGCACGGGTAAAAAACTGTTCGGCACCGTCTATCTTTCTTGCGGCCAATAATTCCTGGGTACGTATTAGTCCAAGCAACTCGCTTTGTTCGTTGCCGATCAGATTTTGTCCGCCGTCTCCTCTGGTTACCGAAAGATACCCAGTCCGTAATTTTTTGTCTTTAGCGAGGTAAGAAAGTAAACGTGTATTTTCATCATCTGGGTGTGCTGCAATATATAAAACACTTCCAACGGTATTTAATTTTTGAAGTGCTAATTGAATTTCAGAAGAACTTAATTGTGGTTCATATTGTGCTTTAAGAATTAGTGGGAAAAATAGTAGAATTAAAAAAAAATGGTTTCTTATGTTCATGCCTAAATTCGATGATAATTAATAGTTAACGGATGAATAATTAATGCCAAAGGTAAACTGAGATAGAAAACGTACAAGCTTTGCTAAGGGTAAAGCTTGTAAAAATTAAAACGGTCAAGTAAATACTTACCTGACCGTCTTATTCAAAATTACACTAAATTGTACCTACAAGTTATGTTAAAAAAGAAATACATGACCGCATTTCTCTAAAATCTCAAATGAAAAAACTATGAGGTTGATTAATCCTTAAAACTAGCATTTTACTTGCGGGATACGATATTTTTAAACTTAATTTTAAAATTTTTAAAGCTAATTTTTGATCAAATAAACTGTTTTTTGTTGCCGATGATATAAAAAAACAATTAAATAAAAGCGCTTTAGGCTATTATTTAGAACTTTTTAAATACTCTCATAAACAATTTAAAAAAAATAACGTTTAAGTTTCAAAATATAATACAATTAAAGTAAATTTAAAAAATTAAAATTCAATTAAAATGAAACAAGGTACAGTAAAATTTTTCAATGAAACAAAAGGTTTTGGATTTATCACCCCGAGTGCAGGCGGTAGCGAAATTTTTGTTCACTCATCTGGTCTAATCGATTCAATTCGTGAAAACGATACTGTTGAATACGAAGTTGAACAAGGCCGTAAAGGTGAGAATGCGGTGAATGTAAAAGTAATCTAAGGTATTATATTTATAAATCGTATAGCCTCCGCTGCAAAGCGGAGGCTTTTTTTATGAAAAAAAATTACTTACTGTCAAGTACAATGGTCTTTAAGTTATAAGATCCCTCGTAGTTAATTTAGTATAAATTATGCCTTAAATATTTTCTAGAGGGCCCCACGGTATTTCATCTCCTCAACATAATTTAAAAGAATAAAAATATGCAGATGGTTTAGTTTAAATTAATTTGTGATAAAGCGTAAATTTTAAGGAGATAGAGATTGAATTTATTATGAATACTTAGTCTAGGCGCAGTAAAATTTTTGTATTTTTAATTAAGATAAAGCTTTACCCTTTTTTATTTTTTCTCCCCCCGCTCCTGTTTGGAAAATATATTTTCTGAATTAATTGAGTCAATATTATCCAATTCTTTCGATCCGATACTTTTTAAGGACCATTTAATGCATAGGTACAATACGCCAACCAAGGATTGTAATTTTAATTTCACCTAAATATTTAATATCATGAAACAAAAATCAAAAATTTGTTACGACAGGATCTTGCCTAAAGACTTACAAAGGCCACTTCCAGGTATTATTTTAGATCTAGCCAAGGGTAGCCATCCGGGTATGGAGTTTCGCACCCGGTTGGCGTTTGTTACTAAAAAAAAATGGGTAAATGGCACGTTGCTTAGGGTTAAATTTGTTGGCGGCACCGCAGACCAGCATGACATTGTTAAAAAATATGCCATTGAATGGTCAACGTATGGAAATATTAAGTTTGATTTTGGTAATTCGCTAGATTCCGAAATTCGAATTGCTTTTGAAAATGACGGAGCGTGGTCATACATCGGAACGGATTGCCTGAGTATTCCGCGTAATACGCATACCATGAATTTTGGTTGGCTTGATCAGGGTGTAGTTTTGCACGAATTTGGGCATGCATTAGGAATGATACATGAACATCAAAACCCTTTGGGTGGCATTCAATGGAATAAACCAGAGGTTTATGAAGATCTGGGTGGATCGCCAAATTTTTGGGATAAAGCCACTATTGATAATAACATGTTTAAAACTTATGATAAAAACCAGATAAACGGGACCAACCTTGATCAGAAATCAATCATGTTATATTCCATACCCGGAAGCTGGACAACCGATGGTTTTTCTTCACAAGAAAATAAAGAATTATCAGTTTCGGATAAAGCATTTATGGGAGATGTTTCTAATTATCCGTTTACAGAAAAACCGATAATTGCCATCGCACTTCCGTTATCTGCAAGCCATATAACTCAGGCAGATATATCTAAATCCGGGGAAGAAGACCTGTTCACATTTACCGTTACTAATCAGGGTAAATATGTTATTAAAACCAAGGGCCAAACAGATGTAATCATGAACCTTTATGGCCCCGACAGCCAAACCAACCTCCTTGACCAGGATAACGACAGCGGTTACCGATTAAATGCCAAAATAGTATTGGAATTGTTGCCAGGCAAATATTTTGTTCAAATACGGCACTTTAACAGCCGTAACGGCACCGGAAAATATGGGATTTCTGTATATAAAAAAAGGACCTTGTTTGGTTAAATTTCTATAAGCCTGTAAGCTAACCCGGCAGTTTCTTGCAAGCTTATTTAAATCCAAATTTACGCTGTCCGCTTTTTCTAAATTTTATGAAATTCATGTAAATTTGTACCTGGCTTAAGCACTTGCGAATTCTAAAGTCATATTATCTTTTGGTATTAGGTATGACTGCCATGCTGCTCAAAAATCTAAAAGCTTGAGAGTTCTCCGGACTATAAACATTTTTAGTCTGTTGTACATTTTATTTGAAAATATAACATTACAGAGAACCGGTGCTGAATTATTTAGCCGGATTTAAATAGATTAATAAAAGTATATTTTGCTCCTTCATTTAATTAATGATGCAAGTTAACACCATTGAAATGTTTAATAGTTGGCATATGCATTGTCTTCTGATAAAAAGAATACCACTCCTTTAAATGAGTACTTTAAATCTATCTGAATCGCCTAAATTTACCATCCGGGGTTTTAAAAAAGGGGATGAAGCGTCTTTGCAAAAGTATGCGGATAACCAGAAGGTATCTGTAAATTTAAGAAATTCATTTCCGTATCCGTTCACCTTAGAACATGCGGCCAGTTGGATAGAGATGAATACCAAAAGCTATCAGAAGCCTACAAACATGGCGATCACCCTTAATAATGAAGTTATTGGCAGTATTGGTATTACACTGCAAACAGATATTTTCAAGAAGAGCGCTGAACTTGGATACTGGTTAGGTGAACCATTCTGGAATCAGGGAATTACAACGAAAGCAGTGCGGGAGATGATTAAGTACGTATTTGATAATTTTAAATTAGTAAGGATTTATGCAGGGGTTTTCGAATATAATATCGCTTCAATGAAGGTTTTAGAAAAAGCAGGTTTTCATAAAGAAGCTGTTCACAGGAATGCCATGTTTAAAAAAGGGAAAGTTTTTGATGAACATCTCTTTGTTATTTTTAAGTCTAATGGTGGCTCAATCACTAGTCTGTAGATTAAATATGACCCCATACGAACTTATGGCTTATAACGAGCTGCTTATCTGGCAAAAAAAAATTCAGAAAAAACCGTCTTTTTCTAATCGCGTGGCTAAAACGATTCAGGACCGCATCAATAAATATATTCCAGATAAAATCCACGACGCCATTACGGTTACCATTCAAAAAATGGTTCAGGCCGTGCTTTTTGGTGCAAAATATACCACGTCAGAACCCAAAATGGATGCTTCGTTACAACTTAGGGAGGCCTATGTAAAAGAACGGATTGAGTTTTACCGTAAAACCGCTTCAGCCGAAGGCGCCATAATTGGTACCGGAGGTTTTTTGTTGGGATTGGCGGAGTTTCCGATTTTAATAGGGATAAAGCTAAAACTCCTTTTTGAAATAGCCGCTTTATACGGCTATGATGTAAAAAATTATAAAGAAAGGATTTACCTGCTTTACATTTTTCAACTGGCATTTTCCAGTCAGAAGGGGAGACAGGAAGTTTATGGACACATTTTGAACTGGCAGGGTTACAGTAATTCATTGCCAGAAACAGTATCAGAATTTAACTGGAGATCATTTCAACAAGAATATCGTGATTATATTGATCTTGCAAAAATGGCACAACTTATACCTGTAATTGGAGCTGCGGTTGGTGCTATTGTAAACTATAAACTTATTACTCTCCTTGGAGAAACGGCCATGAATTGTTACCGCTTAAGAAAAATAAGTAATTTGAAAATTTTAAAGGAATAATATGTAATTACAATCTAAAAACTTTAAACTAACATTAGTGCTATGTCTTGCGGGCTTGACCCTCAATCTAATAATGGCAATATTGTTAGCATTTGTGAAATATCGGGTTTAAGCCCGGTAAATCAATTAATTGTATCAAGACTTATTAGATTTAAATTTTGTGTTTATTATTTTAAAATAGTTTTTCAGCCGGAGGCTTAACCCCCATTAATCTTAAATAAACTGTACACTGTCCGCGGTGATGGGTTTGATGTTCAAAAGTTTTATTAAGAAATTCAAATTGATTTGCAGTTAATTTAAAAGCTTCCATAGTTGCCTGATTGCCAAGTTTTGATTCATCTAGCTTTTTGATTCCGTTAATAACAAAATCATAACTTTCCAATACCACTTTGGTGAGAGCATCTTTGGTTTTAAACTCAGCCATTTTTTCCAAATCCTTATCTGCATAAATTGGCTTTTCTCCAGTACCACTTGCTGATAATCCAATATTTGCCTGAGCCAGATGCAACATTTGCTCAGCGAAGCTCCTCATTTCTGGTGTAGGCTTAAAAGACATTCCTTTCTCCGGCATGGCATCCAAATATTCTTTCGTGTAGGCTTTTGCCCTTTCCCAATCTTTTAAAGATTGAGCTTTCAATGATACATTGCTCAGGCTTTGAGCAAAACTGCTGGCAGAAATTATTATTGCCAACAATGTGAGTGTTAATTTTAATATTTTCATAACTGATTTAATATGTGAGCTTAAAGATAACTATTTATTAAAATATTAAACTCGAGACGGCAATAAGTCTGATTTAATTCATCAGTTTACCTGAAAAATCTACCTTAATATTAAATGGCTGTAAATACGTATCTGTAAGAACCGCGAACTCACGTCGGCTAAGTATTTTTTTAGGATTGTATATTCCGGTAAACTTAAAACTGCTTTGCCAGCCAGCTTCTATTTCTCTGCGTAATTCTTCGCCGCGGGTTGCCGTAAACATAAGCAGGTTAATCCCATCTTCTACGGTCAAACTGTCTTTTTTATGGTCAGCAAACCATATTTGGCTTCTTGAATAATACTCTTTCATTGGCAATCGCAATTCCTCTGAAGATACAGTTCCCAATGAATCAAACACAAAACTACCGGAAACAACCTTAGGTTTTAAAATGCCGGTTAAGCCGATGTGCTGAAACACAACTCCATGCCTATCTTTAAAATCAACATCCCTATAAGGAATTAATGTTGCGTTAAACGCTAAAAGTTCTCCCTGGGTAATCCTGATATTAAGTTTTTGGGATGTGGTTTTAAAGAATGCGCAGTAAGCTGCCGAAGCCCCCGCGGCCTGGCCGGCCAGCATCATTCCAATATGGTTTTGAAGTATATCCGCAGAAATTATAAATAGATTTTCAATTGCTATTGGGATCAGCATTGCCGCTGGCAACACAAAATCAGACAAATCGCTTTGATTTTGAATTGATCCCCAGCCGAAACTTGTACGGTAAACTTTTGGCAAGGAAGCCGGATTGCTTAGCCAGTTATTTAATTGTAAAATCGTTTTTTGCTGGTCTAATTTTAAGATTCCGAAAATTCGGGTTTCGTTTGCTGCATAAACCAACACACTAGTTTTAATCGTTCTGCCATCTGCTAATTTTATTTCCCACCCTTTTTTTTCTTTTCCAATACTTTTGATCCGGGTATTCAACATCATTGTTAAGTTCTTAACCGTATCACTGATGCTTTTTAAAACAGCGTTAGCTCGTTCAGGCGGAATGCTTATTCTTTTTATTGAGTCTTTTTTAGACGATCCTTCTTGTTGTTTGTAGATATAATGATCTCGTAATCTTTCCAATGAAATTAAATCTGAAGCGGTAAAAACGGCATTAATCGGTTTGCTTTCATCAATAATTATTGCTTTTACACCAGAACGTGCAGCCTGTATGCCTGCAGAAATTCCGGCTGTGCTTGAACCAATAATGGTAACATCTGTACGGGTTGTTTGAGCGGATAAAGAAAAAATGCTTAAGAAAAATGTTAAGCTGAATGTTATAAATCGAATCATATATAGGTTAAAATGGAGATGAAAATACGCTTTCTTTTGTTAAATTTAATGCCATTGTTAAATACATCGCACATGAAACTATTAAGTTTAAAAAATATTGCTATTGCTGCTGCGTGTACCTTAAGTTTTACATTAGGCGGATTTATTACATCTAAATTTGAGGAGCAAAAAATTACTCCCGCAACGGTAAAACAAGCCCAAACACTTTTTGGCTTGGATTTTACAAATACAGAAATAGACTCGATGCTGCTAGATCTGTCTGATCTGCGGAAAAATTTTACAGAAATTCGCAAACTCGATATTCCCAATTCCATTCCACCGGCATTAAACTTTAACCCAATCCCGGTAGGCTATACTTTCCCTGACAAAGCAAATTACTTTAAGCCTGAGCAGATTAGCACAGTAACTATGCCTGCTGATTTAAACAACCTTGCATTTTACAACATCAGAGAATTGGGATGGTTAATAAAGAATAAAAAAATTACTTCTGTTAATCTGACCCGGTTTTTTATAGACCGGTTAAAAAAGTATGATGCCACGCTCTTGAACGTAATTAATTATACAGAAGAGCGGGCCATGAAACAGGCCGCGAAGGCTGATGCGGAAATTAGGGCAGGTAAATACCGTGGGGTTTTGCATGGAATTCCTTTTGGAGCAAAGGATCTCTTAGCTGTATCAGGCAAGAAAACAACCTGGGGCTCAGTTGCTTATAAAGATCAGGCACTAAATTATGACGCGACCGTAATCACCAGGCTAGAAAACGAGGGTGCAGTATTAATTGCAAAGACTACACTTGGAGAGTTAGCCATGGGCGATGTTTGGTACGGTGGCAAAACAAAAAATCCATGGGATATTAAACGGGGTTCCAGCGGATCATCGGCAGGCTCCGCATCGGCCGTTGCTGCCGGATGTTTACCATTCGCGATTGGTTCAGAAACCCTGGGTTCTATCGTTTCTCCTTCAACAGAATGCGGAACAACTGGGTTAAGGCCTACTTTTGGACGGATAAGTAAATACGGAGCCATGGCTTTAAGCTGGAGCATGGACAAATTAGGTCCCATTACCAGAAGTGTGGAAGATTGTGCCATCGTTTTTAATGCGATTCAGGGTGCAGATAAAAAAGACATGAGCGTGATTGAAGCGCCGTTCAACTATACATCTCCAGGGAAAACCTTAAAAGGGATACGCATAGGTTATATTAAATCCGAATTTTCATCTAAAGTAAAGAGCGATAGTTTAAGCTTACTGAAATTAAAAGAACTTGGTGCCCAGCTAATTCCTATTGAAATACCAAAAATGCCTTATGGAGATATGCTGATAATATTAACTGCTGAAGCAGGTGCGGCATTCAGCGACCTGGTTTTAACAAACCGTGACGATCTGCTGGTTGAGCAGGGCAGAGGCGCCTGGCCCAACACCTTTCGTACTGCCAGGTTTATTCCGGCGGTAGAATACATACAAGCAAACCGGGCCAGAACGATGCTTATCCAGAAGTTTTATGAACTTTTAAAAGGTGTAGATTTATATGTTGCGCCTTCTTTCGGGGCTAATCTGCTGGCTACGAATTTAACAGGTCATCCTGCGGTTGTACTCCCAAATGGCTTTAACAAAGAAGGGCTTCCAACCAGTATTACTTTTACAGGTCAACTGTTTGGGGAAGGCAAATTATTGCAGGCAGCGGAGGTTTATCAGCGGGCTACTGATTTTAATAAGAAACATCCGGCTATGAATTTTTAAGAACGTATTTTGTTTTTATGAGGGCAATTACTTGAACAGTTTTTTGACTAGTGGATTAAATAAGACAATTTACCCGTGTATGCTTTCTTTCTTTCCGTAATTTTGGATGACTATAGCCTCATAATCTAAAAAATCTTTCCAGCGTTTTTCTACATCAATATCGCCGGCATATTTTCGGGCTAGCGTGATAAACATAGTATAATGCCCCGCTTCGCTTACCATTAATTCGTAATAAAAGTCTGACAGCTGCTTATCCTGGATGTTTTCCGACATTACTTTAAAGCGTTCGCAACTGCGGGCTTCAATCATCGCTGAGAGCAGTAACCGATCGACCAGATTTTGCTGGCGGCTGCCGCCTTTAACCATAAACTGCATTAACTCGTTTACGTAATTATCTTTCCGCTCGCGGCCAAGCGTGTAACCCCGTTCTAAAATAATATCATGAACGCGTTTAAAATGATCCATTTCTTCCTGGACCAAAAGAGCCATTTGTTGAACAAGATCAGATAAATTAGGATTTTGGACAATCAGAGTGATCGCATTGCTGGCCGCCTTTTGTTCGCAAAAGGCATGATCGGTCAGAATTTCTTCAATGTTACTTTCAACAATGTTTTTTACCCAGTTAGGGTCTGTAGGAAGCTGTAGTTTAAGTATAGTTTTTTCTGAGTTCACGGATTAAGTTTAAAGGGGATTAATAAGAACACTTTAGCGGTACAAATTTTTGGCTTCAATAAAATTTAAAACGGTCTCTGGAATAAAAAATTGAACATTTTTTCTGTCTTTAACAGATTTTCGAATGAACGTTGAAGAAAGTTCCATCAATGGTGTTTGTGTAAAAATAATTGACGGATGGTCTTTAAATTCATTTGCCAAATAACCCGGACGTGGATAAACGTAGATTTGATAATCTCTTAAGATCACCTCGTAGTTTTTCCATTTTTTTAAAGAGCCGAGGTTATCAGATCCCATAATTAAAATAAATTGGTGTTCCGGGTACTTTTCATGAAGGTAAGCTAGTGTATCAATGGTATAAGATGGCTGTGATAGTTTCATTTCAACATTGCTTACGCGGATATTTACACATTCTTCGATTGCGAGCTTTACCATTTCCAAACGATCGTACATATTAATGAGGTCACTTTTTTCTTTAAGCGGGTTATGCGGGGAAACAACCAGCCAAACCTGATCCAGAGCGGTATGATTTGCCATGTAATTGGCAATGATCAGATGGCCGATATGAATTGGATTAAAAGATCCGAAGAATAAACCGATTTTCATTAGAGAGATTTGAGATATGCGTATTTAGATATAGCACATAACCAAAAGTTTGGATTACCATTTATTTTATCCTTGAAGATTCTTCGCATGTTCCTAATTATTAATTCTTCTTTAAAAATCCCTTAACTAACTCTTCTGCCTCCGCACATGCTACATCGAGTTCGTAATTTTTTTGGATCACGTCAAAACGTTCTGCATATTTTAGTTCTTTTCGGGCTTTTTTAAACCTCTCGGCCAGCTTTTCTGCACTATCTGTTCCGCGGCCGGTAAGCCGATCAATCAGCACTTCTAAAGATGGTGGCTGCACAAATATGCCCAGGGCTTGTTTTCCAAATTTCTTTTTTAAATGTAAACCGCCTTCCACATCAATATCAAAGATTACATGTTTGCCATTAGCCCATATGCGATCAATTTCAGAACGAAGAGTGCCGTAAAAAGTACCGCTATAAACTTCTTCAAATTCTACAAATTCTTTTTGGGCTATCTTGTGTAAAAATTCTTCTTTCGTAATAAAATAATAATCTTTCCCATCAACTTCATCCCCCCGTTTTAAACGGGTAGTTGCAGAGATAGAGAAAGAAAGTTCAGGGAACTTGCTTAGTAAATGCCGAACGATAGTGGTTTTGCCAGCCCCGGATGGAGCTGAAAATATAATAAGTTTGCCTTCTTTCATGCATGAATAGTAAGTTGTTTAGCCGAAAGTTAAAAGTTTAAGTCAATTAATAAATCAACAACACCTATACCTTAAACTAACAACTCTTTATAATACGTTTAATAATTGCTCTTTAATTTTTTCCAGTTCTTCTTTCATCCCAACTACAACTTGCTGAATTTGGGCATCATTTGCTTTGGAACCCATTGTGTTAATTTCACGACCAATTTCCTGAGATATAAAACCGAGTTTTTTGCCATTGGCATCAGCATCGTTTAAAGCTTTCAAAAAATAATCGCAATGACTTTTTAAACGAACTTTCTCTTCCGTAATATCCAGTTTATCAATATAAAAAATAAGTTCTTGTTCAAGCCTGTTTTGGTCAACCTGTTCTCTTCCTACAGCGCCTTCTAAAAAATTATTTAACCTTTCCCGAATTAATATGATACGGCCTGGCTCATGTTTCTCTACATTTTTCATCCCCTCTAAAATATTACTGATGCGAAAGACCAAATCTTGCTTTAAGGTGTTTCCTTCATCTGATCTAAATTTTTGAAAATTGTTGATGGCTTCTGTAAAAGTTAGATGAAGAAGTTTCCATTCATCTTCGTTCACCGTATCAATTTCATACTGTATTACTTCAGGGAAGTTTAAAGCAAGCTGTAGTAAATTTGTTCCGGTGTCTTGTAAGTTTTCCGCCGTTGTTTTTAGTTGCTGATAATAAAATGTTAATAATTTCTGATTAATGGTTGCTGTTTTAGCCGATGTTTCGGCATAGTCTACATTGATGGCAATACTTACTTTACCGCGTTCAATTTGTTTGGTGCACTCGTTTCTAAATAAAAATTCTTTATCAGAAAAGGTTTTAGGAATTTTAAGATTGAGTTCTAAAAATTTGCTGTTTAATGATTTTATCTCAACAGTATATTTCGTTTGATCAAAATTATTAGTAGCCAGGCCATAACCCGTCATTGATTTTATCATCGGGCAAAGATATGATTTTTGACAAAAGGGTTTGCTGGGAATAAAAACCGGGCGTTATTTAACATTATTTATCAAATACCTGTGTTTGAAATTTATAATTTTGACAAGTCTTTAAGGCAATTAATTACGGATGAAATTTTTTGGTTTATTATCCTTTCTCGTTTTTACCTCAGTGCAAATAAATGCACAGGAAATTTATCTGGAAGGAGTGCTCTTTGAAACAGCTTTTTCAAAACGGGTTCCAGGAGCAGCAATTAATAATCTTACCAATAAAGCAGTAGGCAGAAGCAATGGTTTAGGTGTTTTTAATATTTTGGCTAATATTGGTGATACACTGATCATCAGCAAAGAAGGTTACGCCGATGTAACTCATGTTGTTTTATCCAAAATGAATATAATGATTTACCTTGTCAGAACAATCCGGCTTAACGAAGTACGGGTTGTAGCTCAGTCTAAAAAGCAGGAACTCGATGAGATTAAAAATCAATACCGCAAAAAGGGCTCATATTATGCCGGGAAACCCCCTTTGCTTTCTTTTATCTTCTCGCCAATAACTGGATTATACGAATTATTAGGAAAAACTCCGGGCCAGGCAAGACGCTTTAACAGATATTATTACAAAGAATTACGCGAGTCGGAAGTTGACCGCCGGTTCAACTTTTTTACAGTAGGTCCATTGACAAATTATAAGGGTAAAGACCTTCAAAATTTTTTAGATACATACCGCCCGGAATATGACCTGCTTTCTGGGTGGAATGATTATGATCTGGTTAATTACATCAAACTCTCAATAGTTAAATTTGAATTGGCAGGAAAGCCCGCTGCGGTGGCATTGCCACCGTTGCAAAAATATTTGAAATTGGGTGACAATTAATAACTGCTACGGGTAGTTTTTATTTGTGAAATAAAATCAAATGCAGCTATTCTAAAAGCGTATTGTTATTTTAAACAGGGTCAAATAATTAAAGTACTGCAAGTTTTTTCAGCAGCCAGCTTTTCTGCATTTTTTTTGTTGTAATCAATACCCAAACCAAAAATTTCGCCGTCTATAATTACCTGAATAGTAAATAATTTAACGTTTTCTCCTTCAGCATTCTTAATAACTTCAAAAGTTATGTCTTTTCCATGCCGCTGGCACCACTCTATGAGTTTACTTTTAAAATTAGTTTCTGTAAACTCCAATTGATTAATGTCTACATGGGGTTTTATAATTTGAGTGATCAGGAAGTCACGGGTAAAATTGTATCCTTTATCTAAAAATACAGCACCAATTAATGCTTCGAAAGCATCACCCAGCATTGAACCTTGTTTGCTTGGAATACTCATCTTGGTATCAAACTCAATCAGTTCATTCAAACCTAATTTACGCGAAAGCTGGTTTAAGTTAATCCGGCTTACAATTTTGGATCGCATTTCTGTTAAAAAACCTTCCTCTTTGTAAGGGTATTTCTTAAAAAGCACCTCAGCAACAACAGATCCCAGAATCGCATCTCCTAAAAATTCCAATCTTTCATTACTTGTTTTAAATCCGTTTTTGGTTTGTATAGCTACCGAGCGGTGCCTGAAAGCCATGCGGTACAGATTTAAATTCCCTGGAACAAAACCTAAAAGGTTTCTCAAGGCCTTAATGTAATTACGATGAGGTGAGAGGTAAAGCTTATACAGTCTGGAAACAGGCATGGGATTGAAATACCGTATTTTATCTAAGATAGCTTTTCATCAGCCTACAATTAAAAAGAGCAATAACCGGTTATTCTTTAAATTTCTTAAAAATTACCGAGGCATTGTGCCCTCCGAACCCAAATGTATTGCTCTGAGCCGCACGCACCACACGTTTTTGTGCGGTATTATACGTTAAGTTTAATCTCGGGTCAACGTTTGGATCATCAGTAAAATGATTAATGGTGGGAGGAATTATATCGTGCACGACAGCCATAATTGACGCAATTGCTTCAATAGCTCCGGCGGCACCTAAAAGATGGCCAGTCATGGATTTTGTTGAGCTTATATTAAGCTTGTAAGCATTTTCTCCGAATAATTCAATAATCGCTTTTGATTCGCTGATATCCCCAAGCGGTGTTGAAGTTCCGTGAACGTTGATGTAATCGATATCCGCGGTTGTTAACTTGGCATCGCGTAAAGCATTCATCATTACTAAACGGGCTCCCAAACCCTCTGGGTGAGGTGCTGTTATGTGATTGGCATCAGCGCTCATTCCTCCACCAATCATTTCGGCGTAAATCTTGGCGCCCCGGGCTTTGGCATGTTCCAGTTCTTCCAGAATAATGGTTCCGGCACCTTCTCCGGCTACAAAACCATCACGGTCTTTATCAAACGGTCTGGATGCTGTTTTAGGGTCATCGTTACGGGTAGAAAGAGCATGCATGGCGTTAAATCCACCCATGCCGGCTTCATTAATAATGGCCTCAGAACCTCCGGATACAATGATATCGGCCATACCTAAACGCAGGTAGTTGAAAGAATCTATGAGTGCGTTGGTAGATGAAGCACATGCAGAAACGGTCGAAAAATTAGGGCCTCTTAAACCGTATTTGATAGAGATATGACCGGGAGCGATGTCCAGGATCATTTTTGGGATAAAAAACGGATTGAACCTTGGTGAGCCGTCGCCTTTCGCAAAATTGACAACCTCATCAAAAAATGTTTTTAGACCTCCAATACCCGAACCCCAGATGACACCGATACGATTGGTATCAAATTTTTCAAAATCCAAGCCGGCATCTTTAACGGCCTCGGCTGTTGATGCCAGTGCGAAATGGACGAACGGATCAAGCTTACGAACCTCTTTCCGGTCCATAAAATCTTCCGGATTGAAGTTTTTAACTTCACAGGCAAATTTGGTCTTAAATTTTTCAGGGTCATATCTGGTAATAAGATCAGCTCCGCTGACTCCGTTAATTAGGCTGTTCCAGAATTCTGGAACAGTATTACCAATCGGGGTAAGCGCACCTAATCCCGTTACAACAACTCTTTTCAGCTCCATTTATTTGGGGTAACGTAAATTATTTTACGTTTTTTTCTAAATAAGCAATCGCTTGACCGACAGTTCCAATAGTTTCGGCCTGGTCATCAGGAATAGCCACGTTAAATTCTTTTTCAAATTCCATGATCAATTCTACGGTGTCTAATGAATCAGCACCCAGATCATTTGTGAAAGATGCCTCCGGTGTAACTTCGCCTTCATCTACACCCAGTTTTTCTACGATAA
The DNA here is from genome assembly GCA_014378705.1 of Pedobacter sp. Lineage (GTDB taxonomy): Bacteria > Bacteroidota > Bacteroidia > Sphingobacteriales > Sphingobacteriaceae > Daejeonella. The sequence goes on from JACMND010000108.1 coordinate 16,316, forward strand.
TTGCTTTAACTCTTGAAGCGATATCAGACATAGTTTTATGTTTTAATGATTAATAATTCTGTGCAAAGAAAAATAAATTCTGGCAATAATCAAACCTTTTTGTTTTTAGCCGCACTTATCATACAATTAGCATGGCAAAGCGTTTTAGTTTTGTAATTTTACGCATCTTATCAGCTTGAACCGAACTACGTTAAAATACGAACTTGATCTTAACTTTGTGCTGCTGGCTATCACCGCTGCGCTTAAAGATTATCGCATATGTTTTAAAATTAATCGGCAGCTTCGTTTAAATTTAGCCAGAATTAATGATATTGAATTAATGTTTAACGCAGATGAAAAGCCGTTTTACTTTAGCAGGTATTATTGCAAACAGAATCATACCGAAACGGAATTTAACCTCATTGCAAATAAAGGAAGTGAAGGGTTTTTAGTTCCGGAGATGAAAACCGTTGATTTTTTTATTCTCATTCAAAATTACATTGATAAAGATGAATTAAAGCAGATAATTATTGGTTTAAATGGAATTCAGGATGTGCAGGTTGCGGTAGAAGTTGACCCGAAGAAACTAAAATCTAAAGAAAATCTCATACTTTAGCCTCATTGTGTAACTTTTACACCTTTTGTGCTTGTTTAAAAAATTATAATTAAAAATATAGAATATGAATATGGTTCATAATAGAACTAAGATCGTCGCAACCCTTGGCCCTGCCTCTGGAGACAAAGAAGTTTTACTCGGAATGATTAAAGCAGGAGTAGATGTTTGCCGCTTAAATTTTTCGCACGGAAGTGTCGCCGACCACCAAAAAGTAATAAATATTATCCGCGAGATAAATAAACAGTACAAAACCAATGTTGGTATTCTTGCTGATCTCCAGGGTCCTAAGATCAGAATAGGCCTGGTAAAAGATGGCGGTATAAACCTGATCAGTGGAAATAAGATTGAGATTACAACTAAAGAAATGGTTGGAGACGATCAGCAGATCTACATTACCTACCAGAGTTTCCCCAAAGACGTAAGGGCTGGTGAAATTATTTTATTGGATGATGGCAAAATCCAGATGCGGGTTTTAGAAACGAACAACAACGACCGCGTTCTTTGTGAAGTAATCTACGGCGGAATTCTTACATCCCGCAAAGGTGTTAACCTTCCAAATACCAAAGTTTCTATCCCAAGCTTAACAGAGGAGGATTTGACTAATCTGGATTTTGCTTTGCAAAACGATGTAGAATGGATCGGGTTGTCGTTTGTTCGATCAGCGGACGATATTATTGAACTTAAACGCATTATCGGTCGCAGCGAAAGATCTGCCCGTGTAATTGCCAAAATTGAAAAACCAGAAGCCATTGATAATATTGATGCCATTATTAATGTAAGCGATGCGGTAATGGTTGCCCGTGGCGACCTGGGTGTTGAGATGCCAATGGAACAGGTTCCGATGCTTCAAAAAATGATTATTAGAAAATGCTGTGCTGCTTCAAAGCCCGTTATTGTAGCCACGCAAATGCTTGAAAGTATGATCACTTCCGCACGACCGACAAGGGCTGAAGTAAATGATGTGGCCAATTCTGTATTGGATGGAGCGGACGCTGTCATGCTAAGTGGCGAAACCTCCGTAGGTGATTACCCGATCATCGTGATCGAAACCATGCAGAAGATCGTAAGAAATGTAGAAGAAAACGGCTACCCGTTTAACACTCCCAAACAATTAAACCCGGCTTCTCCAACATATATGGGCGATGCCGTTTGCGGATCGGCGGTATTTCTAGCAGAAAAAACAAACGCTGTAGGAATTATTTCCATGACCTCATCCGGTTACACTGCTTTTGAGATTTCTAGTCACCGGCCAAAAGCAGGGACTTTTATTTTTACCAGTAACCGTAAGTTGTTAAATACTTTGAGTTTGATTTGGGGCGTACGTGGTTTTTTCTATGATAAATTTGAAAGCACCGACAAAACCATTAGCGAGGTAAACAAAATACTAAAGGCCGAGCGTTTGATAGAGCCCGGAAGTGTGGTTATCAACACGGCCGCTATCCCGATTGAGAAAAAAGGAAAAACCAATATGATTAAGGTTACTATGGTCGAGTAAGCAGTAACTGCCGGGGCTTTTATGATGACATTTCGACGGCCTTTTTGGATGCAGAAATGTCCGTGTTTCTTTTTACAATCCCATTGGTGCTCTACATAAATGAGTATTTGCTTCGTCAGGGTAACGGTGTTTTTGGGTTTGGTTAATTCGTTATGTTTATCAAATCAAACGTTAACCGTCATTCTGACGACCATTTTGGAAGGAGAAATTTTCGCATTCCTTTTTATCATCTCATCATTGCTATCTACACGAGCCCTTGTTTCGTCGGGGTGATTGTGTTTTAAATTGGTAGAGGGTACTTATAATGTTAAATACACCTTCCGCCAGTATTTTAAAAAGTGTTTTTCAATTAACACTTAACTACAACAATTCAACAAGAATCTCTGTTACTTTGTTAGTCATAATTTAATATCAAATTGTCCTGATTAAATGCTGCAAGTGGTTATTTTAGGAGTTACTAACAGACCTAATTATCTTATAATCATGTTCTTGCCAATAAGAATCCTGCTACATCCAACATACACTAACAACATGTTGAAAACTCTCAATAAAGTGTAACCATTGTTAAGATAAATTTGGTTTAAAACTCCCTTATATTTTTTGAGAACTAAAAGGTTTATTAACAATTATTTAAAACGATACCAATGGCAAAATCTTCTGCAAACAACGCGTTAAAAGCTACCGGAAAAGGGTTGAGCTTTGAACGCTTCTTCACCAAAACAGACGTGAACGTATTCGACCTGTTCAATTATGAAAAGCGCAGCTCGGTAATTCGTAATCCGGCGGGCGACGCTGTGTTTGAAATGAACAATGTAGAAGTGCCTTCGACATGGAGCCAGGTGGCTACCGATATTTTAGCCCAAAAATATTTCCGTAAAGCAGGCGTACCGAAGCCTGATGGTACAACCGGATCTGAAAACAGCATTAAACAAGTGGCCGATCGCATGGCCGGTTGCTGGAAAAAATGGGGTGAGCGCCATCATTATTTTAAAACCCAAAATGATGCTGATATTTTTTATGATGAAATAGTCTACACCATTGTCGGCCAGTTGGCCGCACCAAATTCTCCGCAATGGTTCAATACCGGTTTGCATTCTTCTTATGGCATTACCGGAAAACCGCAGGGACATTACTTCGTTAATCCGGATACCGAAATTTTAGAAAAATCAACTTCAGCCTATGAGCGCCCGCAACCACATGCCTGCTTTATATTATCAGTTTCTGATGATCTGGTAAACGATGGCGGCATCATGGATCTTTGGGTTCGCGAAGCCAGGATTTTTAAATACGGTTCTGGTGTAGGTACCAATTATTCCGCTATCCGCGGAGAAAGTGAAAAACTCTCAGGTGGCGGATATTCTTCAGGCCTAATGTCATTCCTGAAGATTGGTGACCGTGCTGCCGGAGCTATTAAATCGGGAGGAACAACCCGCCGTGCCGCAAAAATGGTTTGTTTGGATCTGGACCATCCCGAAATTGAAGGTTTCGTAAACTGGAAAGTAGAAGAAGAGAAAAAAGTAGCTGCCTTAATCGCCGCCGGTTATTCATCTGATTACGAGGGTGAAGCATACCGCACCGTTTCCGGGCAGAACTCCAACAACTCCGTTCGTATCCCTAATGCATTTTTTAAAGCTTTGGAAGAAGGAAAGAACTGGGATTTAATTGGCCGCACCAACGGAAAAGTAGTTAAATCCATCTCTTCAGAAAAACTTTGGCAGGATATTGCTTTTGCGGCCTGGGCTTGCGCCGATCCGGGCGTGCAATATGATACGACCATAAACGAATGGCATACTTGTCCGGAAGGCGGACGCATCAACGCTTCCAATCCCTGCTCAGAATACATGTTTTTGGATAATACAGCCTGTAACCTGGCTTCTATAAACCTGGCGCATTTCTTTAATCCGCAAACGCTAATATTTGATGTAAAAGGATTTGAACATGCCTGCCGTATCTGGACCGTTGTTCTGGAAATATCTGTGCTGATGGCGCAATTTCCGTCTAAAGAAGTAGCTCAGTTATCATACGACTACCGCACTTTAGGTTTGGGTTACGCCAATTTAGGTTCTATGCTAATGGTTGGTGGAATTCCTTACGACAGTGAAAAAGCTCGTGCGATAGGTGGTTCAATTACCGCAATCATGACCGGTACTGCTTACGCTACTTCCGCAGAAATGGCCAAAGAATTAGGTACGTTCAGCAGGTACCAGGAAAATAAAAATCACATGATGCGTGTGATGCGTAACCATCGTTATGCAGCCTACAAC
>JACMND010000109.1 GCA_014378705.1 Pedobacter sp.
TAATCAAAGTTAAAGGATAGATTGTAGATACAGACAAACTTAAAGCAATTTAAAAAAGATGCATAAATTAAAAATCAAATTCTCTAAAATTAGTATCGTTTAAGCGTTGCCCACGGCAGGTCAAATCAATTTTGAATTAATGATTGGAAGAGGTCCATTTACCGTGTGCAGATGATCTAAACTTTTTTCTCATAATATTTTTCTATTAAGAAACATGGAACGATAATCCGTTTTTACCAACGCTTTTTGACCTGTATATTATTTAGAGTATGGAGTTAATATTATCCGAAATTGTTATTTGAGCGCCTTCCAACGGAGGAGCACTGAAATCAGATGCGCAGGTAGCTAAAAACGCCAAGTACCAACAAATACAGGTTTTGCGTTTTCGCTGACGATTTGATACGGATCTTTCTAAAGACCTAAAATTACTGCGTAAACGTAAGAAAATCGGATCTGTAAAAATAAGTTGCCAATTTTTTTTGTTGTGAATTTAGCCAAACCGAAAACTGGTCTTAATCTTGCTAATGTTCAAGATATTTGTAAAAAATAAGTTCCAATAGCTTCTGCGTAGATCATGAAATTATTACATTTAAAATCCGTACTTTTTATTGTACTCTCCATCACGTTATTGACTTGTAAAGAGGAACAAACGGTAGTCGATCCAAAAGGCATTACCGTAACATCAGAAAAATTTATTGATGATCTTCTTTTTGTAGATGTAAATAATTATCAAATTAATACAAGTGAGCCGGCCACGTTTTCGTCCCCGGATCCTTTCATTCAAATTTCATCAACAGGAAATATTAAACGGATTACTTCTGCAGAAATAGTGTCGATAGATATTGTTTCTATTAATAATCCGGAAAATAAAACACGAATTTACGCTTTAGGGGTAAATGATACTAATTATGATAAATCCAATGTTGATTTTAATGGACTAGCAGGAACGGATGCTTATAATTCTTACGTTAAGGGTTGGAAGACACTGCAAAGCCTGCCAAATACTAACGGAACGTATGCATTAATATTGAGGCACGCTGATGCCGACAAAGGAAGGGATATAAAAGGCGGACCGGATGAATGGTGGAAATCCTGCGATTCTACCTTGGCCAGGCAACTTAACGAAAAAGGCAGGCGACGGTCTGTTGAGCTGGGCAAAATATTGAAAGATCTTAAATACCCTATAAGCAGAGTAATTAGCAGTGAATTCTGTCGTGCCAGAGAAACCGCGGAACTTATAAACGCCGGTCCGGCTATTGCTATTGATGGGCGGCTTAATCACCCGGATTACAATGTTTCTAAAACGGGTACGGTATTTAAAGGAATGCTCCAGGTTGTGAATGAATTACCTGTTGATAATACAATGACTTTAATTGAAACCCACCATCCTATAAATGAACTTCGGGACCAGGTTGTTCCTACTTTTCCTAATGTGATTCCTTTTCCATGGACTGGTGGGTATATTGTTAAAATTGCCACAGATAAAACAATTACGTTTGAAGGGGCTGTATCTTTTCCCATGCTTAAATACTTTAGGGACTTGAAGTTTAAACAATTGTAATGTTGATTTGCAATCAATTGTTGCGCTTTGAATTACGGATGAATTAAAGTTTTAATCCCAGTGTTGCAGAATACGTACGATTGTCGGAAGGCCAAATTCCTGGCCCTGGATAAAATTGAGGTCTTTTTGTAAAATAGATTTTATTGAAGGCATTGTTGATGTTTAACCGCAATCTTAGTTTAGAAGAAAAATTAAAACTTCCATTAAAATCAAACAAGTTGTAAGATGGAACTAAACCTGCCGAACCAGTCGCTGTAGGTGTGATTGTGTTAAATGCGTCCGCAAATGAATTCGCGGTGTAACTGTGTAGTGCGCTTAAACTAATCGCATTAAATTTAATGGTTAGCCCGTTGCGGCTTTGCAATTGGGGCACACTTTCAACCTCATTGCCACTGATAGACACATTGGAATTACCGGAACGAAGGCTTGCGTTTTTGTAAACTGCATTCATAATAGCCGTAGCAGAAAAGAGGGTAGCCACTGTTTTTCTTCCTAAGCTAAACTCAGCCTGGGTAAAAAGCTCAAGCCCATTGGTTAATGAGTTTCCTATATTTGTTTTATATATTATTTCTTCGCCGGCTACATTTTTTTGCGCCAGTGTGCCAATGCGATTGTAATATGCTAATTGAAAGTAATTAACATCCCAATTCAAAAATTTCCAGTCACCTCTGAAACCTGCTTCAAAATTGTAACCTTTCGCATCTTTTAAATCTTTATCAGCTAACTCAAGCAGTGAACCAGGAATAATGTCTTTAAATATAACCGGCCTGTAAGCCTGAGACCATCCTGCATAAAGGTTTATTCTGTTTGTCAGACTATATTGAGAATTTAAACCAAATAATGGAAATTGATGCTTAATAGTATTGGGAATAGCATTGGCAGGATAATTATTAATGATGCCAGACATTCTGGTTTCACCAACCTCAATCCGCAAACCTGTATTAATGGATAGGCGATTGTTTACAGACCATTTATTTTCAGCAAAAAACGCCACATTGTTTGTTTTAAAATGAAGGTCTCTTCCCCAGCCAGGTGTTACCAATGTTAGATCATAATCAGAGCCTGTAGTTCCTTTTCCTAATTGACGGCGATGCAGATCATTGTTAAGGTATTGAATACCAGCAGCTACGATGCTGGTTTGTTTAAGCAAAGAATAGGAGTGAAGTAACCGTATTTCTGAAGTATAACTGTTAAATTGATCAATATCTACTTGCCTGTTTGCAAATTTATTTGTTTCCACATTAACAATGTCCTGGGTAGTAGATGGCTTATCAAATAAAATACTGCTTCGTGATCCTAAAACTGCTGATGAAGTTAACTTTAACCGTGTATTCGTTCCTACTTTCCAATCAGCTATGATAGAAGGTACGTTTATATCCGGGCTGTAGTAATTTCTTGAACGGGTGGCCAAGCGGGGATTAGCCTGGAACATGGCATCGGTAAGAGGGCCGGCTAAATGTGTGGTATAATTAGAGCGTGTCCATTCTGCCTTAATTAATAAGTTTGGCATAAATTGATAATAAAGAGATATGTTCTGGGCGTCGTATTTTGAGTCACTGTTATTACGATAACCCTTACTAGTCTTATTATTAAACCATGCATAATATTTAAACTTTCCTTTGGTGCCGCTAACAGAATTAAATGAACTTAATAATCCGTAAGATCCTGCTGTGTTGATACTTTCAAATGCGAAAATTTTAGTTGAATCCGGTTCTTTGGAAACATAATTTAACATCCCACCAAACTGGGCGCCATATTGAAGTGAACCTGTTCCTCTAACAAGTTCAATCCGGTCCACAGCTTCAAGAGGTATGTTATAATGACTGGCCGGATAACCATACATATCTGAGTTGGTAAGTACCCCATCTTTGCGGATATTAAACTCCCAACCACGGTGAGGGTCCAGGCCTCGCGTCGATATATTAATCTGATTTCCTGTACCATCCATATCGTAAACAAATACACCGGGTACTTTCGCAAAGATCTGTCTTCCGTATTTTTCTGATATAGCAGCATCGCGTGTGGACAGATTTATTACTTCATTCTTTTTACCGGAAATAATAAATGTTCCTTTAACTGAATCCATCCTTGAAATATCAGATTGTTTGCGATTGCCTTTAATAATTACTTCTTTAAGTATTTTAGACGAATCGGGTATAGTTTGTGAATTACTGTTAGAGAAGAGAAATATAAAAAAGAGGGTTGTAATAATTCGCATATTAGATCATAAAGTATTTACAAATACCATTTTAAGATTCAATAAATAAAGGTAATTCATATTTATCATTATACATTAAACCAACTTTCTTTGTAACCTGTTAGCGAGCCGTTTCGTAAAGGATTAAAGGTTAACTAAACTAATAAACCCAATAAAATGAAAATCAAATTATTAATCCCCTTTTTTGCCTTAACTGCTTTAACGATTGCCTCATGCAAAAAAGAATCTGACGGAAGCGGCAAAGTATCTTATAAGATTAATCCCACAAATTTCACTGCTTCTGTACTAAGTTCAACCAAGGATAGCCATTCCATAAGTGAAGCAAATACCATTACCTGGACTTCCGGAAACA
>JACMND010000110.1 GCA_014378705.1 Pedobacter sp.
TATAATAATCATCGTAATAATGCGTAAAAAGTGCATCTGTAGGGCGGTAATTATGTAAACTAGCGAGAAGCTGATCCCCATAAGGACCATAAATTGTTTCTGTAGTCGCATCAGTGAGGAACATTACCCCTCTCTCTGACGTTGAGAATATACCATCTGAATAAGATCCTCTTAGCGGATGATAAGCAGCGTTTACCATAGCTTCCAAATCTGCAGCCGATTTAGGGAAAATGTTGGGATTAATCTCTGAATAATCTTTTGATATCAGATCCTTTGTGCAACTACCGAGTAAAAGTATCGCAGACAGGAAAAATAAATTAAATAATTTCATCATTATAGCTTTAATTAATTAATTAAAATTTAAAGTTTAATCCGGCGGTAAAAGTCCGAATGTTGGGATAAGCTGCTGTGTAAGAATCTGTTTCAGGATCAACTCCAGAATAAGGACTAATTACAAACAGGTTTTGAGCATCAACATGTATCCGGGCTTCCGAGAAAACACCCTTTAAAAGCTTCTTTGGTAAGTCATATCCCAGCGATACGATTTGTAGCCTAACGAACCAGGCATCCTGCAGAAAAAAATCACCCACACCATATGGGGAGAAGCCCCAAAATGAGCTAGGCTGTGTATTGGTTGGATTTTGTGGAGTCCATCTGTTTTTAACTGTTCTTAAGGCATTGTACCCGTTTGAATTTACACCATAAGCGCTAATTCCATAGGTTGTGAAATTAGGGTCAGCTATCTGACGTCCGAAAAGTCCTGTAAAATCAAAATTCAAGCTTATATTTTTGTAGGTTAAAATATTGGTGATTCCGGCCATATAACTTGGATCTGAAGTGCCCAAAAGCCTGGTATCAGCATCGTCAATAAGCCCGTCCGGTGATCCTGTTCTCAAGAATCTGCCATTTGCATCAACTGTCGGGTTACCAAATTCATCTCGCGTATATCCGTTAATGTCTTTTATTTTAATCATGCCCGGTCTAAGCTCCGGCTGGGATGCAGGCACTGCCTCACCTACTTGTAATACACCGTCGGAAACTCTGGTATATACTGCCCGGATAGGGTCATTCTCATTTTGAAAAACAAGAGGTTTCCAATCCGGTGCTCGCTCTATCCAATTATCGTTATAGTTTGAGAAATTGAGTGAGGTTCTCCATCTAAAATTATTGGTTTGAATGTTGCGGGTGTTGATACTCACTTCTACTCCCCTGCTCCTTGTTTTTCCCACATTGGCTATAATTGAATTTATTTCCTGGTAGGAATTGAGCGGTTTGGTATCTAATAAATCAGAAATAATATTGTTAAACACCTCTATTGAGCCATCAACTTTGCCGTTAAATAGTGAGTAATCTATACCAATATTTGATCCAGTAGTAGTTTCCCACTTTAAATCGGGGTTTTCCAACCTGGATAATGAAACACCAATTAATCTTGTATCGCTTTCAGATAGCCAGGCCGGATATGCAGCATAAGCAGCAAAAGCATTACTATTAATGGTCGCGTTACCGGTTTGCCCGTAGCTAAATCTTAGCTTAAATTGGGACACTATATTTTTTACACCCTTAAAAAAAGGCTCTTCAGCAACATTCCAGGCTACAGCGGCAGATGGAAATGTACCCCACTTATTGTTGGTAGCAAAAACACTTGATCCGTCGGTGCGAACTGTTGCTGTAAAAAGATACCGATCTTTATAACTGTAATTTAAACGGCTAAAATAAGATGCTAAAATATTTTCTGAACCGAATGAGCTGGAAGGTAACTGAGTGCTTCCCGCACCAAGATTGTTCCATAAGAAGGCGTCTGTAATAAATCCTGTACTACCGCCGCTATTAAAGCGGTTAAAAAATTTCTGTTGTGAAGCACCAACTAAAAAATTAAATTTATGATCAGCGTATAACACCTTGTTATAATTCGCGGTAGCTTCTAACAAATAATCGTCTTTGTTATTATCTGAAACAAATGCCCTTCCCTGTTCTAAAGCCCCATTTAAAGTAGTTGTTGGAATATAACTTTGCCTGTTAGAAAAACCTCTGTCTAATCCGGCTTTAAGCCTGATTGTTAAATCTTTTAAAGGCTGAACATCTAAAAAAGAGTTTAAAAGCATTCTTTCTACCCTGCCCTCATCTGATATAGTTAATAATGAATAAGGATTAGGCTGCAGTGCCAGTTGAGGGTTTAAGGGATAATTACCATTTTCATCAATCGCCTGTATATGTGGCCCCTGCTGGATAGCAGCTCTTATAACCCCTGAATTTTCAAACTGATCTCCTCCAAGCTGACTATTGTTGTTATCAATCCTGCTGGCGGTTAAATTTACTCCAAGTTTAATGTATTTATTAATTTCCTGATCTACATTCGCCCTGATAGAAAATCTTTTAAATCCAGAATTTTCTATTATTCCCTTTTGATCAAATACGTTTCCTGATAAAAGATATTTTGTAGTCCTGCTTCCACCGGAAACTGATAGGTTGTGTTGAAAGGTAGAGCCATCACGGGTCACTAAATCCAACCAGTCGGTTCCTCTTCCTACATTATTAATTGCGTTTTGGGTATATAGCTTTCTATAAAGCCCATTTACAGGATTTGTTTCTGCTTCCTGAACCGTCTTTGTGCCATAAGGGATCACATTGTTATCAAACTCCCATTGTTCCCTTGCAGCTTCATTCCGTACTTGCATCCATTCATTTAAAGGAAGCACATCAAATGCGTTGTTGTATTTCTGCATGGAGAAGTTATTGGAGTATTCCACATTTGGTATCCCATCTTTTCCTCTTTTGGTGGTAATTAAAATAACGCCATTAGCTGCTCTTGAACCATATATAGAGGTTGCACTCGCATCTTTTAGCACTTCTATGGAGGCAATATCATTTGGATTAAATGAATTTAATATGCTTTGACTGCCTGACTGGTATCTTCCGCCGCTTTCCGGTTGCTGCAAATCTGTTATAGGAAATCCATCAACCACAAATAAGGGTGCGTTGCTGGCGTTAACAGATCCAGCACCGCGAATCAAAATATCCAAACCACCACCTGGCTGCGCACTGTTTTGCCTTATAGTAAGTCCTGCGACTTTACCCTTTAACATATTTCCTATCTCCGGACCGGAGGCTATAACTAAATCTTCAGCTTTTACGGATGAGATTGCTCCGGTTAGTTCGCTTTTTCTTTGTGTTCCATACCCAATAACAACCACCTCATCCATTTGTCTATCATCACTTTCTAAAACAACTTCTATGGAAGTTCTTGAATTTACTTCCACCTCTTCCCTTTTAAAGCCAAGCATTTGAAAAACAAGGATTGCATTTGCAGGGGCACTAATCCTATAAAAACCTTTAGTGTCGCTTAAAGTGCCGGTTGTGCTCCCCTTTATGGTAACCGCTACTCCAGGAAGATTGACGCCACTTATATCTTTCACAGTTCCGGAAATTGAAGTTTGCTGTTGCGTAACAAGAACATTAACCAGTGGAGCGCTCATGGCAAATGATTTAACGCAAATCAGGATTGTAATAAATAGCAGTTTGTAATAGGATTTAGATAATGTTACTGGTAAAAAATTCCATTTCATAATCAGTTGGATTTAAATGATACTTTATAAATTAATGCAATGTGTCTTGATTTACAGCTCGCATAGCTGAAGGTTTATGACCATTGCTTATTTGTAATAAATCAAGTCAGTTAAGTTTGGAATAACTAATAATAGATTAAACCATATTCTCTGTAAGATTATTGGAAGTTAGATATAAACTTTAAAAGCAAAATCATTTAAACAGCGCAAAATTAACGCAAACGTTTGCTAAAAAACTTCAGCATAGTGCATGTAAACAATTAGATTATTAATAAGAACTTAACAGTATTTATGCACAATCACTTTCAAAAACGTCGGGATCTTAATTTGTTTAATTAAAAAAACTTTTAAGTTGTTTAACTGGATGGCCTAGTAATCAAATTTAGACAGTATCAAGTAAAATTGTCAGTGTAGATCAATCTTTATTTATAGAGATAATATACGCACAGAAACATCTTAAATCGTAAATTATCATATTAAGACTGTTGCATCTGACTCTAATAAAACAAGCTATGACTTTTGACATAGAATATCAGAATTAAATTAAAGTAATCCTTTTATAGCCAAATGAATACACTAGTTATATATGACCCAGATAATTTTTACAAAACCAACATGACCACTATTTCTGCGCAAACGTTTGATTAAGGTTATCTTAAAAAAAAGAATTGTTTGCTGCATTGATTTTACGGATATTCAATACATTGCTTTAAACTTGATTACATTAATACATGTTTAATAAGCCGGCAACCCTCAAGAAAATCGCTAAAGCACTTAATATTTCTGTTTCAACCGTTTCAAGGGCTTTGCATGATCATCCGAGCATCGGTCAGATTACCAAAATGCGGGTAAAGCAAAAAGCAATTGAACTCAGTTACGAACCCAATCAGGCAGCAATACATTTCCAAAAAGGTAAAAGTTATACCATCGGTGTAATCTTGCCGGAATTATCTGAGTCTTTTTTTTCTGCGGCTATAAGCGGCATTGAAGATACCGCCTATCAAAAAGGTTATACTGTTTTATTTGCCCAATCTCATGACGATGAGGAAAAAGAAAAAAACCTCGTTGAGAAAATGAAAAATCAACGGGTTGATGGGTTACTGGTTTCTATTTCAAAAAAAACTTCAACCTACGAGCATTTTGAAATGCTTAAAAAACAAAGCATTCCTGTGGTATTTTTTGACCGGATACCGCCTATAAAGAACATCCACTATGTAAACTGTAATATTGAAACGGGAACGTTTGATGCGGTTAATTTTCTTTTAAAAAAGGGTCATCGCTCTATTGGCCTTTTAAACGGTACTGTTTCACTTCACGCGACAAGCGAGCGCAAGGAGGGTTATATAAAAGCGATGGTTAAAAATAGACTGAAATTTGATCCCACATTAGTAATAAACTGTGATCTGACCGAAGAGGGAACAATTAACGCGATGGATAGCCTGCTTAAGAATAAAAGAAAACCTACCGCTATTGTCACATTTAATGATTACGTCGCCTTGTATGCCATCCGGTATGCCCGTTCGTTAAATATCCTGATTAATGATGACATTGATTTTGTGAGCTACGCCAATCTGCCGATCATCAATTACATAGATAATGCACCATTGGCATCCGTTGAGCAGTTTCCTTATTTACAAGGTCAGAAAGCAACAGAAATTTTAATTGACTTGCTTAACCGAACAAACGATGAATTAGATGTTGAACAGGCTTATTATCGGATAACAGTTGATTCTAGGTTAATCATAAATGATCGGATGATTAAATATAATTTGGCCGATCCGATAACTAACCCCTAAAAAATGAGACAAACGTTTGCACAAAAACTTAACTATCTAAAAAGTTAAGTTTGATGATTATCAGCAAAAATTTAAAAAAACATGCTTGCTTTTATTTTAAAACAGTTTGGATTAAACTATCAGCACTGTACTGTTCAGCAGTTTGATTCTGGTTTAATTAATAAAACATGGAAAATTCAAACGCAGTATAAAAGCTATATCCTACAAAAAATCAACAATCATATTTTTAAAAAGCCCCGGGATATTGACGAAAATCTGTGTATGCTAAAGCATTATTTGCTGGAGCAATTTCCGGATTATTTATTTGTAGCACCTATTGCATCTTTAAACGGAGAAACTTTAATAACAACCACTGACGGTTACTTTCGTCTGTTTAATTTTGTTGAGGGTTCACATACCATTAATTATGTAAAAACCCCGGGAGAAGCTTTTGAAGCCGCTCGTCAGTTTGGAAAATTCTCCAGGCTTTTATCTGGCTTTGATGCCGAAAAGCTGGCCTACCCTTTACCAAACTTTCATAATTTAAATCTTAGGTACACCCAATTTATTGAGGCCTGCACCAATGCTTCCATATCCAGGCTTAATCAGGCTAAAGAATGTATAAATTTTATTGAGGCTCATCACGATATTTTAAACACTTTTAATCAAATTAAAAATAATAAATTAATTCATAACCGTGTTGTACATCACGACACCAAGATCAGTAATGTGCTTTTTAATGATTCTGATAAAGGATTGTGTGTTATTGATTTGGATACGGTAATGCCCGGCATCTATATCAGCGATGTAGGCGATATGGTTCGTACATATTTATCTCCGGCCAACGAAGAAGAAGCTGACCTTAGTAAAATTTTTATCAGAAAAGATTTCTTTAAGGCTATTTACAAAGGTTATTACAGCGAGATGGGTTCGGCCCTTACTAAGGCTGAAAAGGACTTATTTATTTACTCCGGTCATTTTATAATCTATATGCAGGCTATTCGATTTTTGTCGGATTTTCTCAATAACGACATCTATTACGGCGCAAAATATCTCAACCATAATCTTAATCGTGCCAATAACCAAATTACTTTACTGAAAGAATATTTGGCTGTAAACGAAGATCTGGAAGCCATAATACAAAATACAGAAGAAGAACTGAAGGATAGTAACTTATTTAAGATTAAATAAAAAATTGAAGGGAGCGAACATTTTTTTGATGTTCACTCTTTTATTTTAAGTCCTGGCATCCTATCTTAACTATATGCCTATTTTTTCTTTACGACTTAATGAAGGAGTTAATTTACTCAGGGTGCTTTTTGATTGGTGTCCCGAGATGGCATAATACAAAATGTAAAAGTAACAAGGCACCATGCTAAATAAAAAGGCAGACTGCGGGCTTAGAAAAGTTTCAAGCCAGGCATATATTTGAGGTAAGATAGCGCCGCCCGCGATACCCATAATTAATAAAGCTGAACCAATTTTGGTAAATTTTCCCAGTCCTTTAATAGCCAAAGGAAATATAGAGGGCCACATTAAAGCGTTAGCCAGACCAAGTAAAGCGATGAAAACAATGCTGGTGTACCCAGTTGTAAGGTAAGCTGCAATGGTAAAGATTATCCCGATAAGGGCAGAAAGCATCAACGCCTTTTCCTGCTTAATATATTTAGGAATGCTGATGATGCCGATGATATAACCAATAACCATGGATACCAAAGTGTAAGAAGTAAATATTTTGGTTTGGTCCAAACTCATCCCAAGTGACTTACCATACGTACCAATCACATCACCTGCCATTACTTCAACCCCAACATATAAAAATATACAAATTAGGCCAAGGTTTAAATTACGGTATTGAAAAACACTGCTTTTAGACGCCACCCTATTGCCGGTTTCATCCACGTGATCCTCGTCTGTATTAATTTCCGGCAATGATGAAAACCTGATCATAATAGCCAACAATATTAAAACTGCTGCCATAACCGCGTATGGAAAAATAACCCTTTGGGCAAGCTCGGTAAGAAGAACCTCTTTTGCTGCCTGATCTGAAATTGAACTTACCTGGTTCTCCAGAGCCTGGGCGCCTTTTAAAACGATAGCACTTAAAATGAGTGGACTTAAAACTCCGGCTACCTTATTACAAATACCCATAATACTAATTCTTTGCGCTGCGCTTTCAATGGGACCTAAAACCGAGATGTATGGATTAGACGCGGTTTGTAACAATGCCAAACCCATACCCTGAATAAACAATCCGGTTAGAAAAAGTGAAAACTCCCGGGCGTTTGCCGCCGGAATAAATACCAATGCACCAAGGGCCATAATAAACAAGCCAAGAGACATTCCATTCTTAAAACCTGTTAACTTAAGAATGTAAGATGATGGAATAGCCAGAAAAAAATAGGCCATGTAAAAAGCGAAAGTTACCAGTAATGCCTGGGAAGTGTTTAATTCACAAGCTAATTGCAAAAAAGGAATTAATGTACCATTCAACCAGGTTACAAATCCAAATACAAAAAACAATATCCCAATAATTATTATAGGATATAAATAAGATTTTTTAACCGCAGTGTTTTCTATGCCGTTATTTAGTTGAGAAGTATTCGCCATTCGATTTGATTTATATTAAAAAGTTTAATGGTTAAAAACAAAATAATTCTTGTAACACCCGGTTTAAATAAACTTGCTTTCGGCAGCCATACTTATTTCACCAAAATATTCAGGTAAATGAAAGTTAGGTTCTTTAGCAATAATATTATTCCAGGTTAAAAAATGAGGTTTAGCCAAATCATCGCCACATTTAAAAAAATTTGCTTTGCAGTGTTTACCGGCCAGATTAATTATATGATGATGGCAAAAAACGGTAACCGGTATAGAAAGGCACAAATCCCAATAACTATAATGATCTTCTGATAGCCGGTTTGAAGTAATAAATTCTATGCTGCTGATCACATTTACTGGCAATAGCTCTCGGGTTTCACGATTTTCCCCAAAACCGGCCCTGCAGATTCCGCTGCTATTAAATTCAAAATTGTAATATTTTTGATTATCATCAAACGAAATAAAAAATTCCACGCAACTGTCCCGATAAACAGGTTCATTAATTTCTGTAAATCTCGTTTTTGTTTCTTCTTCGCTAACATAATACTTAATGTAAATTGATTTACCGTTATGTGCTGTAGAAAATGATACGGTAGGCTTGTAATTGTATTGAGGCCAGGGTGCGATCGCAATATTTTCTGGCTTTATTGTATCAAGGAATTTGGAAATCTGACTAAGAGCAGGTTCAATTCGGCAGGCAGAATAATAAGGAACCACAAGACGTTTCATTAATTAAAAGATATTTGTTTAATAAATAATTGCATTAAGAGTGGGTCGTATTTTATTTCATTGATCAATACACCAATATTAATAAAAATAATTTTTAATAATATCTTATCAAATACAGCGCTTAGAAAAGAAATAATTTCGTGGCATATCTGGATTTTAAAATTTATTAAAAGCAATTATAATCCGCTCAAAAAATATTAGATTCATGTTTGCAAGCTAAATCATAGAAAGAATCCCGTATTAATCAGTCTTAGGTAGGCTTGAAAATAATTTTATAAAATCATTTCACTTTATCCACAAAAATCCTATTTTTGCAAACCTTTACAGATTATACCGGCGATTGTTAAGGTTTTAATGATCGGGATGTAGCGTAGCCCGGTATCGCGCCACATTTGGGATGTGGAGGCCGCAGGTTCGAATCCTGCCATCCCGACTTAAACCAGTTCATCTGGGTTCAAAAGCCTCTAAATATCACTATTTAGAGGCTTTTTTACGTTTTAAGTATTCCTTCTTAATACATCCTATTCCTCCTGCCATGCGAACAGAAAGGTGAACATATTTAATTTTTAGATTTGTTCACCAGAAGTAGTTTAAATTATTGATTCAGAAGCAATTGCGTCAATAATATTTGAACTGATTTGCATTAAAATAAACTCCTTTTTTGATACTGTCGGTAAACTGTTTTGACAAATTAGTTCTAAACAATTTATGTATTTAAAAAAGGAAAAGATGAGAGCAAACAACACCTTCTGGGTTCATTTCGTATACGTTCGCCCTTTCTCCTCGCTCTGCTACAATGTGGGTCTGTGTCTCACCTTAGAGTGAGGCCAGTGCCTAGAGACAAGGCAGGCTCTTTTGGCAAGGTTGGCATTTGTGTTCTGGCTTTGTGTGCATTGCAAATGTGCCTGACTTGGTGCGTCGGTAGTCTTGAACCATACAACTTTTAAGGTTCACAGCAAAATTTTCATGGTTAACCTCATTTCCAAAATTTGCCGGGTCCAGCCAAATAAGTTTGTGTGGTAAAATAAAGATACAATATGATCAAGATGCTAATAATTTCTACAATAATGTTCTTTGCCATTAAAGGTATGGCTCAAACAATTGAAACCTCTGTCTCCGGTAGTGTTGTGGATACAAAGAATACACCAGTTGAATCAGCAACCATTTCATTGATGAAGTCAAAAGATTCTTCGGTAATCAAAATTGCTGTATCAAATAAAGCAGGAAAATTTTCATTTACTGGTATTCCTTATGGAAATTATTTTATTACAGTAAGCTCTGTAAATTTTAACACAGTAAATTCTGGCATATTCCCTATTTCGGAAAATAATACCTCGGCTTTACTTGACGCTTTGATTTTACAGCTTGTGCCTAAAAATCTTGATGCTGTTGTTATTACCAGCAAGAAACCACTTATTGAACAAAAGATTGACCGCATGGTAGTGAATGTAGATGCTTCTGTAACCAATGTAGGTTCAACCGCTTTGGAAGTGCTTGAAAAATCACCCGGCGTATCTGTTGATAAAGATGGCAA
>JACMND010000111.1 GCA_014378705.1 Pedobacter sp.
AGAACTTTGCGCACCTTTTTTGGGAGAATAAATATCAAGACGGTGGAGCGGATCTTTTACGTTAACCGACAAATACCGCTCAACAGCAGAACCAATAACTGCAAACTCTTCTCCCTTATCCCATAAAGTAAAACTTCCCTTCAGAATAGTGCTATCTAAATTTCTGCCGTTTAAATATCCCTTCGATACTCCTTTTACCAAACCGATATATTGACCATTCCCATATCTTAAAAGGGCTTTTTCTTGCAGCACCTCAGTATAATTAAGCAATCGCTTGTCCTTTTTAATCTCAAAAAATTGCTTCGTATCAGCATCAAATGTTTTTCCTTTAACAGGTTCTATCCTTAACTCCGGACTAAACGTATTATACATGGAAAGCACCAGGGTTTCGAAACCGTTAAACACAGATAAGATAACAATTAAGGCCGCACTGCCTACAAAAACCCCAAGCATGGAAATACCAGAAATAAAATTAATGGCATTGATTGATTTCTTAGAAAAAAGGTAACGCTTGGCGATAAATATTGATGTGTTCAAAAGCTATGGATTTCAAAAAGATTTAAACCAGAAATGGGTTGTTTAATTTTTCATAACCAATTGTTGTTGCCGGTCCGTGGCCGGGGTAAACTTTGCAATCTTCCGGTAATATAAAAAGCTTTTCATTAATGTTTTTTAATAACTGCTGATGATTTCCTCCCGGAAGATCTGTACGGCCAATGCTTTCATAAAACAAAACATCGCCACCAATCAAAAAATTATTATCAGAATTGTAAAAACATAAATGCGCAGGAGAATGCCCCGGAGCAAAAATCAACTCCAATTTACTGCTGCCGAAACTCACGTAGCCGGTTTCAGGTAAAAACGTTTCCGGTTGCGGCGAAACATCATACCGAATACCCATTTGCGGAGCGTAAGAAACCACGGTGTTTAACACAATTTCTTCTCCCTTATGAAATTGGGGAAGCAGGCCATACGTATCATAAATAAATTTATTCCCAAGAACATGATCTATATGGCAATGTGTGTTTAGAAGCAAAACTGGCTGCAATTTATTATCGGCAATAAATTTTAACACCAGGTTTTGCTCATCACCTGTATACATACCAGGATCAATGATCACACACTCCAATGTTTCATCATACAATAAATAAGAATTTTCCTGGTATGGGTTACAGGTAAATAGTTTTACATTGATCATCCACAAAAGTAATGCTTTGAGTCCTAAGTAAGTGTTGCGAGATATAGATTCCATCACATCAAATGAATCATAAATGTGTAGGCAAGCGATACTAAAAATGCTAGCCGCTAAATATTTGAAAACATACCACGATGTTTCTGGCTCGGGCTGTCCCGCTTGCGCTACAAGGCCCAGTTAAATCTGAGTTTTTTTCTTCAGGCGGTTTTATTTTTACAAAGGCTTGTGCTTTTTGTCTAATCAATAAATTACGATTTTCAAATATCTATCTTTTCAAGATAAACTAAATCACCTCATTTTTGTATTCTTAAGATGAAACAAACGATTGTTTTTTATGATAAAACCTGCCCAATGTGTGTAGGAGTTACGGGTTGGTTAAGCAAAATCGATCAAAAAAAGCAGTTTAAATTAGAGCCGTATCAGCATTCAGAAATTTTAAAGCAATACCCTAAGATTAATCCGGCCGACTGCGAAAAGCAGATATATATCATTAACGAAGATGCGAAAGTTATGAAAGGGGCAGACGCCATGTTTGAAATTTGGAGCAAAACCGAACACTGGAGTAATTTTTTACCGCTTATTTTCAGGCTGCCACCTTTTATATGGTTGGCAAGACCAATTTACAGGTTAGTGGCAAAGTACCGGAAAAGCATCTTTTAGTTTTTCCATTTAAAAGACCTGATCATTACATCAATATCTTTCTTTATAAAATTAAGAACAGGCTCAATAGAATCTAAACGTGGTTGCTCATTAAAATACAAGGCGCCGCGAAGGTAATTTTTTGAGCTGTCTGTAAGAAAAAACTGAACCGGCGAAGCCGCGTTTCCGTCGATAGTGTAGTAAATACCGTAAACTTTTTTATCAGGAAAGGTAATTATAGATTCATCTATGGCGGTAGCTTTAACAGTGTGTTTAAAAACGAAAGTGTGGGCATCTTCTGTTAATTGGTTAAATTCTGCCGTAGATTTTATAGCCTGATAGCTGAGATGGATACGCCCGTTGAAGCTTGGGTACGAAATGTCTTTCCAGCATGGTTTTGCCCCACGAGCACTGTCCTTTAAAATCTGCGCATACACTGGAAAATCAAAACTAAAAGGGCAATCATCCACATAAGGTTGATATTTTTTTTCAGGAAGATCTATTTTAAAATATCCCCTCGGTTTCGGACTATAATCCTGCTCGCAGGAAGCCAGAAGGCCACACATCAATAAAAAAAAAGTATTTCTTAAGTGATTGGTTTTTACGAATTCCATATATCCCATGCTTTTTCAGCCTGAAGATGCAACATTTCCAAACCATTTTTTACTTCTGCCCCATATTCTTTCCCACGGTTTAAAAACACTGTTTCGGCAGGGTTATAAACCAGATCATAAAGTAAATGTTTAGAGGTTAGAAACTCGTAAGGGATATCCGGAAAAGCCTCGATATGAGGATAAGTGCCAACCGGCGTCGCATTTATAATTAAAAGGTTATCCCGGATTATGTCTTTAGAGAGCTGTTTATAGCTTAACTGTTTTTTTATCGATCTGCGTGATACATGGGTATAGGTAATCCCCAGTTTATGCAAAACATAAGCAACTGCCCTGGCAGCACCACCGGCACCAAGAATTAAGGCTTTATGATGGTGTTTATGCAGAAGAGGCTTAAGCGACATCTCAAATCCGTAAGCATCGGTATTATAACCTTCAAGCCTTACTTGCAAAGAAGAAAGTTCGCCAGAAAAAAATGCCTCCACCGGATGCTGGTTTACGATCTTTATGCAATTTACGGCATCAATTTCTTTTGCCGCCGGATCTAATTTATCCAGGAAATAAATAACCCCGATCTTATGAGGTACCGTCACATTTAAACCCACCAGATCAGGGTTAGCTTTTATCAGTTCCGGTAAATCACTTAGGTTTTGAAGTGGGAATGCTTCGTATTCACAATCTTCAAAGCCTTGTTTCTCAAATTTTTCTGTAAAATATTTTTTAGAAAATGAGTGAGTTATGGGATATCCTATTAATCCAAATTTCTTCATTGGAATTAGTGAATTTTATATTGATATGTAGCAAACTATATTCGGTTATATATTTATAACAAAATGAGTTTAACAAAGTAAATATTGGTAAATCTCCGGTTTATGCGACTTAAAGATCTCCTGACAACGCTATTTTAAATCTAAAGTTAACCATGTTTTAGATCAAGAAAGTGGTCAAATGTATCGCTTCGCAATCCAAGCCTTAAAGTTTCTACTGGAATAACATCAGCAGGAGCAATATTTCCTAGGTTAATATTGGAGCCAATCAGTTTAATAAACCACACTTGCTGCGCTTTTTGAGGTGCTTCCCAAATAATGGTTTCTTCCGGAATCTGAGTAAGTATTTCATCAACTAAACCTTGCCTTACTTCCCCGGAATCTCTATAAATTCCTACATTACCGCTTTCACGTGCTTCAGCTATAACTTTCCAGGAACCAGCTTCAATTTCAGCTTTCATTAAGGCGATCCATTTATAAGGAGCTAAAATTTTTGCCGCATCTTTTGATCCAACCTCAGAAATAACGGTTACCTGTTCTTTAAGTTTTGATATATACCCGCATTTTTCTTCATGATCAATAGTAATTGAACCATCAGATACTTCTGCATATTCCATTCCGTATTTATCAAGTACACGCCGGTAATCTTCAAACTGGTTGCGGATAATAAATGCTTCAAACAAGGTTCCTCCAAAATATACCGGTATTCCGGCATCGCGATAAACCTTTAATTTTAATTCTAAGTTGGGCGTAACGTAAGAAGTAGACCATCCCAATTTAACAATGTCCGTGTGCGGGCCGGCAACTTCTAAAAAATCTTCTATCTGTCGAATACTAAGTCCCTTATCCATTACCATTGTGATGCCACGCTGGCGGGGTTTTTGACTACGCTCAGGAATATTTTTCAACGTGTAATTCATGCTGCAAATCTCAAAAAAAAATCCAATAACTAAAGTCTAATTAATGGGAGAGGATTTTATCTGGCGTACCGGTTTATTATATCAATAATAATCTTATTGTCTTGTAGTTGCGGAAGGTATACAAAAAGGATGTGGTGTTTTTCCGGATCTGTATTCAAAGCTGTTTCAAGATAAACTAAAGCCTCATTGTATTGACCATCGGCAAAAAGATAAGCAACCATACGGTAATAAAGTTCAGCCGCATCCGGATTATTTTTTATCCCTTCAGAAATCGTTTCAATTGCCTTTTCCAGCTTATCCTGTTCAAACAAAATGGATGAATAATCAAGCCAGGCCTCAATATCAATTGGATTAAGTTCGACTACCTTTTCGTAAGCCTTTTCGGACTCGTCAAGTTGTTTTAATTTATAATGGGCGTCGGCGATAGCAAACCAATAATCTGCATTTGTGTCATCAATATCCAGTGCTTTTTTGTAAAAGTGAAGCGATTCAAAATAACGCTCTTCAAAATCAAGCGTTACACCAATTCCAAACCAAGCATCAGATTGCTTTGGATCCAGTTTTACAGATTTTTTATAAAACGATCTGGCTTCATCCATCTTTTCAAGCTTTTCATAACACTCACCAATCGCACAGTATGTATCGCTACTCGGAGGTTCGTATTCAAAAGTTTGTTTATAGACGGTTATAGCCTCTTCAAATCTGTCAAGGTGAACCAACGCATTTCCTTTATTAAAATAAGCTGATGCGAAATTATCTTTAATTAAAATGGCATAATCATAAGCATCAATTGCTTTTTCATGCATGTCCATCTTATTTAGGGCATTTCCAAGGTTATACCATGCAGCATAAGAATAAGGTTCGTTATCTATATACTGCTCGTAAAACTGAATACTTTCGGCCTGCTTGTCCAATACATCATAACAAAAAGCAAGTTCGTAAAGTGCATCCTGGTTTTCCATGTTTTGTTGCAAACAAAGTTTTAAATAGGTAACAGCACTTTCATAATCGCCCATATTTTGATATATGTAGGATATGTGAAGCAAAATGTCATCAGTAAATTCTGCCTGGCCCAATGCTTTTTCATAATTTTGAAGAGCTTCCTGGTGGCGTTCCAAACCTTCGTATATGTTTCCCCTTATAGTGTATATGTCTGCTTCTGATGGCTCTAACATTTCAGCTTTTGTCAGTGCCTCAAAAGCCTGATCAATCTGGTTAGTTGCTACATAAAGCTGTGCCTGTTTTAT
>JACMND010000112.1 GCA_014378705.1 Pedobacter sp.
AATTATAGCAGACAGCCAATTGGTAGACATGGATTTTTATTTGATGCCCGATGGGAAATCACTAAATGAAGTTGTCATAACAGGAACTTTAAAAGAAGTTAGCCGGCTGGAAAGTCCGGTTGCCGTAGAGGTTTACAGTCCGGCATTTTTTAAGAAAAATCCAACCCCTTCCATTTTTGACGCATTACAAAATGTAAACGGGGTTCGGCCACAGTTAAATTGTAATGTTTGCAACACCGGAGACATCCATATTAATGGTTTGGAAGGCCCGTATACCATGATTTTAATTGACGGGATGCCAATTGTAAGCGGACTGTCTTCCGTATATGGGCTTTCTGGAATTCCAAATTCATTAATTGAAAGAGTAGAAATCGTAAAAGGACCGGCGTCCTCACTTTACGGATCTGAGGCAGTGGGTGGGCTGATCAATATTATTACAAAAAAACCTCAAAACGCACCCTTATTTTCCGGGGACGCTTTTCTCACATCCTGGAAAGAACTTAATACAGACTTGGGATTGAAGTTTACAGTAGGCCAAAAAGCCGACGTGCTTACCGGGATCAATTATTTTAAATACGGAAACCGCATAGATAACAACAATGACAATTTTACAGATATAGCCCAGCAAAACCGTATTTCTGTGTTTCAAAAATGGAACCTCAGGAGGAATGAAAACCGCCTTTTTACTTTTGCTGCCCGGTACAATTATGAAGATCGCTGGGGCGGGGACATGTCCTGGGACAAATCTTTCCGTGGAGGGAATGAACGTTACGCTGAAAGTATTTATACCAACAGATGGGAAGTTATAGGTAATTACCAGCTCCCGTTAAAAGAAAAAATGTTACTGGCTTTTTCTTTTAATAACCACCAGCAAAATTCAGTTTATGGTACCACACTTTATTTAGCAAATCAAAAAGTCGCATTTTCGCAACTTACCTGGGATACCAAAGTAAGTAACCACGATCTGCTTTTCGGTGCAGCCTTACGTTACACCTTGTATGACGACAATACGCCGGCAACTGCATCAAAAACCGGAATTGTTAACCAACCCGACAAGGTTTTTTTGCCTGGTATTTTTGTTCAGGACGAAATTGCCTTAAACAAAAGACATAAAGTTTTAGCTGGGATGAGATATGATTATAATTCTGTACACGGAAATATTTTTACACCACGGCTAGCCTACAAATGGAGCATAAACGATAACAACATCATCCGTTTAAACACAGGAACTGGTTTTCGGGTAGTTAGTTTATTTACCGAAGAGCATTCTGCACTTACCGGAGCCCGGGATGTGGTGGTTATCGGGGACCTTAAACCCGAACGTAGTTACAACGTCAATTTGAATTATACCAAGAAGGTATACACCAATAACGGGGGTATTTTTGGTTTGGATGCTTCGGCATGGTATACTCATTTTAAAAATCAGATTCTTCCTGATTACCTGACGGATCCGCGTAAGATTATTTACAAAAACCTGCAGGGTTATGCTGTATCAAGAGGTATTAGTTCCAATTTTGACATCGCTTTTTCTAACGGGATAAAATTAATTGCTGGCGGCTCTTTATTAAATGTGTTTTCTAAAAACCCAAATAATATTTCCGGCGCTAAAATCAGGCCACTTCTCACAGAAAAATGGACTGGAACATGGTCTGTTTCGTACCTGTTTACCAAAGCAAAACTTGGAATTGATTATACCGGAAACATATATGGATCTATGCTTTTGCCGATATTGGGAAGTACAGATCCCAGGAGTAAGTTTTCGCCGGTTTGGAGTATGCAGAATATCCAATTTACTTATAGTGGAAATAAGCGATATGAAATTTACGCTGGTGTAAAAAATCTCTTAAATTGGACTCCGGGTAAAAATGAACCATTTTTAATAGCCCGCAGCCGGGATCCTTTTGACAAGAACGTCAGGTTTAATACAGATGGTAGTGTAATAGCCACTTCGGAAAATCCGTATGCGCTTACTTTTGATCCGAGTTTTGTATATGCTCCTAATCAGGGAATCCGGGGGTTTTTAGGACTGCGTATGAGTATCAGGTAATTTATTTTTTGGAAATGATAAAGACGTGCTTAATTATTGCCGTGGTTTGTTTAAGTGCAGGAAAAGTAGTTGCGCAACCTTCCGCTGTAAAATTTACAGAGCTAAATGGTCTTCAAAAAAAACAAAGTAAGTTGGTGCTGGTGCTTATCGGAACAGACTGGTGCAAGTATTGCAAGGCCATGGAGCAATCTTTAAAGAGCGACAAACAAATAGGGGGGATTTTAAAGGCCTCATTTTACCCTGTTTTTTTAAATGCAGAGGAGACCTCAGAAATTGTTTTTGCCGGCCGGCGTTTTAAGTTTAAACCAACCGGTACAAACACAGGGGTAAATGAACTTGCCGAACAGCTTGGAACTCTTAACGGTCAGCTTACTTTTCCAACCTTATGCTTTTTAAATTCAGAAAATGAAATCATTTATCAGCATCAAGGTTATTTAAATTCTTCTTCATTAATGTTGTTATTAAATAAGCTTATTCAGAGCAGATAGCTTTACTTAATGATTAAAATTGGAATATTTACACTGTGCCTTACAGCATCTACTGTAGTTCCAAATACCAGGTCGCTAATTCCTTTATGGCCATGAGCGCCCATAACTAAAAGCTCTATGTTTTGATTTTTAACCAGGTTTGATATCGCTTTTGATGCGGTTCCATAACCAATGGATACTTCTGCTTTATATCCCATCTTCTGAAGCTCAGCTTTGTATGTTTGTAGATTTGTCATATCGCTTTGCGTTTCCATATCTAAAACTTTATCTCCGTGAAAACGCGCCCCTGCGGTTTCCACTACGTGAATCAGCAAGTAGTGAGCCATTTTTCCACCTTGTATTAAAGCGTGCCTTATGGTGTTTTTATCAAAGTCAGAAAAATCAACAGTGATGCCAATCCTTTTATAAGTTATGTTTTCAATGTTCCCAATTTTCAAAGCATCACCATGAGGAACTATAGAAATTATACGGTCGGCTTTGCGGAAAAACGGTGTTACGGCAACATAAATTAGAAGTGAAACTACACCTAAAAGGAGTGGGAAAATGAGTAGATAGATCCACCAGGTATTGCCATGCGCATTTTCTATCCATGAACTTATTTCTTGTATTACTAATTTGATATTGAGACCAACAATTATAAATGCACTAAGCCATGCAAGTATTTTCACCCAGGTTTTGATGGTATATTCCTTCATCCGCAATTTATCAGAATTGAAATGGATTAATGGGATTATAGCAAATCCCAACTGAAGGCTTAAAACAACCTGGCTTAAAACCAAAAGCTCTCCTAAATACGCTTCCCCAAAAAATAAAATTGTAAAAAATGCTGGTATGATAGCTAATAATCTTGTCAACAGTCTTCTTATCCAGGGCTGGATCCTCAAATTCAAGTGTCCTTCCATCACAATCTGCCCGGCCAGGGTACCTGTAATGGTTGAACTCTGGCCTGAAGCAATTAAGGCTACCGCGAACAAGGTAGGGGCCAGGGAACCAAAAATATTATCAAGAAGTTTATAGGCATCCTGGATTTCGGCGACTTCAAAAAGACCGTTTTTGTAAAACGCAGTAGCCGCAAGGATCAATATGGCAGCGTTAACAAAAAATGCAAGATTAAGTGCAATGGTTGTATCAATAAGATTAAACTTTAAGGCTTCTTTAATCCCTTTAGAACTTCGTTCAATCTTCCTGGTTTGTACTAAAGAGGAATGAAGGTATAAATTATGGGGCATGACTGTAGCACCGATAATACCTATCGCAATATAGAGTGCGTTGCCTGATAAAATGGACGGTTTAAATCCGGTAAGCACTTCACCGATAGCAGGTTGTACGATAAACATTTCAGTTAAAAAAGAAATTCCCACAATAAAAACCATGGATACAATAAATACTTCCATCATCCGCATACCTTTATTCATCAGGAAAAGAAGCAGGAAAGTATCTAATATGGTAATGGAAATTCCCCAGATTAGCGGCAAGCCGAACAGAAGATTTAGGCCAATTGCCATTCCGATAATTTCGGCAAGATCGCAAGCTATAATGGCAATCTGTGCCAGTACATAAAGTGGGTAATTAATAAATTTTGGGTATGCTTTTCGCGATGCCTGTGCAAGATCCATACCTCTCACAATTCCAAGCCGGGCGCTTAACGTTTGTAAAAGGAGGGCAATCAGGTTAGACATTAATAACACCCAGATAAGGGAATAGCCAAACTGGCTTCCTCCGGCAATATCAGTTGCCCAATTACCCGGGTCCATATATCCGACACTTACAAGATATGCGGGCCCAATAAATGCGAAAAGTTTTCTCCAGCCGGTTTTATCTGAGGTGGATACGGAATTATGAACCTCGCTTAATGATTCGCTGTTTACAGGGTTTTGTTTAATACTCATATCATTACTAATATATTCTTAGCAACTTCTCGGCTTATAGTTATCTCTTTTAAATCGTTAATTAACAAGGTTACTGAGCCGTCAAAAGGCATCACATCTTTAATGGTTAGATTGGCGCCAAGTGTTAACCCGGATTTTTCTAAAAATTGAAGAAATACCGAAGAATGTTCGCTTACGCCGGATATACTTCCCTGTTGTCCAGGAATCAATTTAGAGACTTTTAATAATTTTTTTTGATTAATGTTGCCCTGGCTATCAGGGATTGGATCCCCGTGAGGATCATTTGAAGGGAGACCAAGAAAATGGTCAAGCCTGTTTATTAATTCTTCTGAATTAATGTGCTCCAGCTCTTCTGCAATTTCATGTACTTCATCCCATTTAAAACCCAGCTTGTCTACCAAAAAAACTTCCCATAATCTGTGTTTTCTAACAATAGCCGCTGCCACCTGACGACCACTTTGTGTGAGAGTAGCACCCTGGTATTTAATATAACTGATCAGTTTTTTTTCTGCCAGCTTTTTTAACATATCCGTAACCGAAGCAGCAGTGGTATTAATAGTTTCCGAAATTTTATTTGTGCTAACAACGATTCCATCTTCTGCACTTAGATGAAAGATGGCTTTTAAGTAATTTTCTTCAGTAAAAGAGTTCATAATGTTTAACAAATCTAATACAATTTTTAGGTTAGTCTAAATTAAATTATTCAAAACCAGAATACCTCTAAAAATATAATATCTTGTATTCCCGTTAAAACCTATTTTTGCATCTATGGCAACAGAAGTAGATAAAATTGATTTAAAGATTTTAAAAATTTTGCAGGAAAGTGGACGCATTACCAATCTGCAATTATCATCGGAGGTGGGCTTATCTCCGGCACCTACTTTAGAACGTGTCAGGAAGCTTGAAAACTCCGGATACATCAAAAGCTATCACGCTCTGGTTGATGAGGAATTGCTTGGATTAGGAATTAAAACATTTATTCAGGTACAGCTGGATTTTCATAAAAACAATACCATCCAGGTATTTTTAGAGGAAATCAAAGCGATTAAAGAAGTTACTGAATGCCATCATGTTACCGGGCAATGCGATTTTCTTTTAAAGGTTTATGTAAAGGATATTAAATCTTATGAGCGGCTGATTATGGATAAGATCAGCAGGATTTCTGTGGTTAAAACTTTTCAAACCATGATGATTATGTCAACTAATAAAAAGGAACCAGCGGTACCGTTGGAATACTGATCGATGTGCATAGATACAAATTTACAGATGTGTAAAGGGATATAATTGGGAACTAGGCGCATCTTTTAAAATCAATTCAAATTAAGTAGAGATATTAAAATGGTAGCAGCAAGGCTGTAACTGACTTGATACTGTTGATTTAGCTTTAACAGAAGAACCTTTAGACAGTAGACGGATGGAAATTGACATGATGCACATCCAAATTTATAAAGCATTTGTGTTAATGGTTATGAATCAATAGAACCGACTCGTGTAATGACTTATAAAACCTTTGGTTCGCCCCAAAACTTTATTGTTTATAGATTATTTACACATATTATATTTTGTCAATTAAAAATAAGCATCTCCACCTTAATTTGTTAAACATTTCTAATAGCATAAATTGCAATAATGCAAGTCTGCATAATTTCTCATTTGAACGTCCGTTTAAACCTGCCAGTTAATCTCTTCCTGCCCATTTCTCTTCAAGTATTCATTTGCTTTTGAAAAATGCTTACAGCCGAAAAAACCAGTATGTGCCGAAAATGGAGAAGGGTGGGCAGCCTTTAAAATACAATTTTTGTTATTGTCAATAAGTTCTTCTTTGCTTTGGGCGTAACGTCCCCAAAGTAAAAATACAAGTCCGGATCGCTGGGTTGAAAGTTCAAATATGATCTTATCTGTAAATATTTCCCAGCCTTTTTTTTGGTGCGAACCCGGTTTTGAGCTTTCAACTGTAAGGGTGGAGTTTAATAGCAAAACCCCCTGATCAGCCCAGGATGTTAAATTGCCATGATCAGGAATTTGAAACCCGGCAATATCCGTTTGAAGTTCTTTAAAAATATTTTGAAGAGAAGGTGGAATGGCAACACCTTTTGGAACTGAAAAAGATAATCCGTGAGCCTGAAGCGCCCCGTGGTAGGGATCCTGCCCCAAGATCACCACCTTAACCTCGTTGAAAGGAATGTGATTGAAAGCGTTAAAAATTAATTTGTTAGGAGGATAAATAGTTTTGCCTTCCGCTTGTTCTATTTTCAAAAATTCGCGAAGCTGTACCATATAATCTTTGATAAATTCACCCTCTAAAACTTCCTTCCAGCTTTCCGCTAATTGCACAGACATAATTATTCGCTTTAGTAATGGTAAAACGGTCAAATAACCGATATTTGCAAATACAAATCTAAACAGATTAAGAAAAGACAATGCCTAATTTTATAAGATTAATTATCGCTTTCGCGATTCTCGGAGCAGCAATTACATTAATGGTTTTCGGTTACTGGGGCTGGGGAGTGCCACTTGTTTTTGTGGCTATATTGGTAGCGATTACTTTCTTTTTTAATGAAAATATGCTTGTAGCGCAATATTTTCTACGGAAGGAAAACATGGACAAAGCCAAGTTGTGGCTAAACAAGATAAAAAATTATGAAACACAACTAGTAAGTGCTCAGCACGGTTATTATCACTTGTTAATCGGGTTGATTGAATCGCGTAAAGCACCTTTGCAATCTGAAAAGTATTTTAAAAAGGCTATTTCCCTTGGAATGACCATGGAACACAATGTTGCCCTGGCAAAGCTTAGTCTTGCTGGCATCGCTATGGCCAAACGCAATAAACGGGAAGCAACACTGTATTTACAGGAAGCGAAAAAAGCCGATAAGAATAAATTGCTTGCTGATCAGATAAAGATGATGAAAGATCAGATGGGGCAAATGGACCGTACTGTTCAACAAACCCGGGGTTACAAGCGGTAGGTTGGAAGTTGGAGGTGAAAATAATTTAAACCCTAAACTTTAATTCTGAATTCCCAGCTCTAAATTCTTAATTTTAATTATTTATCACAAAGCCTGTCAAAACGGGCTGCACCATCAGATGCAAGGTTTCTGCTTATGATGTCTTCTTCAGGTTCGAATTCCTTTTTACTAAAAAAATACTGCTCTGTTTGGATGCGTTTTAAAAGTTGGTAAATAAATGGAAGATCGAAATCGTCTTTACGAAGTTTTATCAGGTACTCCTGTTCCGTGATTTCTAAGCTTGAGTATTTCATAGTTTTTTTATAGAACATAAAACTAAGATGCTCAGGTTAAATTGATGTTTAAATGCCTTTATCCTTTCATTAATTTACTGTTAATTAAACCATGCCATAATACTGTCTTTCATCGGCATTGAAATTTCTAGTTTCATTTTTTTACGCATCCCGCCAAGGTCATTAAAAATTTTATTTGGATTTCCTGCTTTTAGTTCTTCAACCGTATTAAATCCCATTTTTTGTATTACCGGAACCCACTCTGCCGGTACCCCAATATTTACAAAATCATCTACAGATGAAATATTGGCTTTCTTTTCGGGACGCATTTGCGGGAAAAACAACACTTCCTGTATGGTAGTTTGATTGGTCATTAGCATCACAAGGCGATCAATACCAATTCCTAATCCCGATGTGGGAGGCATTCCATATTCCAAGGCACGTAAAAAATCATCGTCCATAGCCATCGCTTCTTCATCTCCGCGGCCAGCTAACAAAAGCTGATCTTCAAACCTTTCTCTCTGATCAATCGGGTCGTTCAATTCTGTGTAAGCGTTGGCAATTTCTTTTCCCATTACAAATAACTCAAAACGCTCTACCAATCCTTTTTTGCTGCGGTGCTTTTTGGCTAAAGGAGTCATTTCTATCGGGTAATCTGTAATATAAGTTGGTTGGAATAAATGCATTTCGACCTTTTCACTAAAAATTTCATCAATCAGTTTACCGCGGCCCATCGAATCGTCTGCTTCAACACCAAGCTGCCTGCAGGTTTCCCTTAACGCGGTTTCATCCATTGCGGAAACATCTATACCGGTATGTTTCTGAATGGATTCGTACATGGTGAGTTTTTCATAAGGACCGCGAAACTCAAGTTTTTGATCTGCAAATTGTACAACGGAAGTACCGTGAACAGCGATGGCTATTTTCTCTAAGCACTCTTCAACCATCGCCATCATCCAGATATAATCTTTATATGCCACATAAATTTCCATGGCAGAAAATTCAGGGTTATGGGTACGGTCCATGCCTTCATTGCGAAACATTTTGCCAAATTCATAAACACCGTCAAACCCGGCAACTATTAAACGTTTCAGGTAGAGTTCATTCGCTATGCGCAGGTAAAGCGACATATCCAACGTATTGTGATGGGTTTTAAACGGCCTCGCCGCTGCCCCGCCATGTACGGGTTGTAAAATCGGGGTTTCCACTTCCAGCCATCCCTGGTCATTAAAGTAATTACGCATTGTGCTGATTACTTTAGAACGGTTTTTAAAAATTGTTTTATATTCCGGATTAACGGTCAGATCAACATAACGTTGCCTGTAACGCATTTCCGGATCCGTAAATCCATCATAAATACGCCCGTTTTCATCCCTTTTAACTATTGGAAGCGGTTTTAAAGATTTAGATAGAATCTTCATTTCACTTACGTGGATAGATATTTCACCAGTTTTAGTTTTAAAAATATAACCGGTAACGCCTAAAAAATCACCGATATCCAGAAGCTTTTTAAAAACAGTATTGTATAACGTCTTGTCTTCGGTAGGGCAAATTTCATCTCGATTAACATAAGCTTGAATACGACCGGTTGAATCCTGTAATTCAACAAAAGAAGCGCTGCCCATAATGCGGCGGCCCATAATACGCCCCGCGAAACTTATATTTCTATACGAAGCTTCATCTAATTCGAAATTTTTTATAATGTCAATTGCGGTAACGTTAACATTAAATACTTCTGCAGGGTAAGGATTAATTCCCAGATTGCGAAGTTCCTTTAATGCATCACGGCGAAGTAATTCCTGTTCAGATAGTCCGATACTCATGTTTTTTTGAATTTGTGCAAAAATAGGTTTTATAGCCTATAATTAGTTTGCCAGGAATGTAATCTAATGAAATACTTATCAGATAATAAAATTTAATTAATCAGCATCTATGTCCTGCGTATACATTTCGTTAATTTCTTCAGCATACTTTTTCTCTATAACTTTTCGTTTGGCCTTCATTGTGGGAGTAATTTCACCTTCTTCAATTGTAAACGGATTGCGTTTTACAATAAAATTTTTGATCCGTTCAAATTTTGCAAGTTCAGCGGATAACTTCTTAATATCCAATTTTATCCAATCGTTGATTTCTTTTTCTGCGATGAAGGTTTCTTTGTTTTTAAAAAAAGTTTCATTAAGACCAAATTTTTCTTCAAGTGTTTCTTTAGCTGGAATCAATATAGCGGTAACATATTCGCGTTTATCGCCAATCAAAAAAACCTGTTCAATTTTAGGGCTTTTCAAATAGGTATTTTCTACTGGTGTGGGGTAAATATTTTTGCCGTACGAGTTTACCAGCATATTTTTGATTCGATCGGTTATCTGTAAATTCCCTTTATAAAACCTGCCAATATCACCGGTATGGAACCATCCATTGGCATCAATTACCTGGGCGGTATCCTCAGGCTTGTTCCAATAACCTTTCATCACACAATGTCCACGGACTACGATTTCTCCTTCATCGCACTCAAATTGGTCATTAAATGTATGGTGGGTTTGTATGGAATTAAACTTGCCGGATTCTACATCCCGAATGCCTACTTCAATTCCCGGGATGATCCTACCAACGGTACCGTAAACCTGACGGTGATATTCGGTCACTGAAATAACCGGGGATGTTTCTGTAAGCCCAAATCCTTCAAGCACTTTAATTCCCAGGTTTCCAAAAAATTCTCCCACGTTTCTGGGAAGAGCAGCTCCGCCGGAAAGCATGAATTTTAAACGACCACCTGTTTTTTCTTTAATCTTACTAAAAACAAGTTTATCTGCCAGCCGATGTTTGCTATTTAAAACCAAACCAGGATTTTTTCCAGCTTCTTCAGTCTCCCGATGCTTCTTACCGGTTTCAATCGCCCACAGGAATATTCTTGATTTAACTCCTCCTGCAGATGTTCCGTTTTTCATAGCTTTATCATGAATCCGCTCTAATAGTCTGGGAACGCAGCTCATAACAGTTGGTTTTATTTCAGACATATTTTTGCCTAAAAGCTCGAGACTTTGAGCAAACGCAATTTTACACCCTTTTGCACAGCAAACATGGTAGGTAGCAGTTCGTTCAAAAACATGTGATAGTGGAAGAAAGGACAAGAATGTTTCATCTTTATTAATAACAGGGATCTGCTGTAAACAGACTTTAACATTCTCAACAAAGTTTGAATGAGTTAACATGACCCCTTTGGGTACTCCGGTTGTACCTGATGTATAAATTAAAGAAGAAAGATCTGAACCGGAAATACCAAGACGGATTTGGCTGATTTCTTTCCTATAAATTTCTTTTTGCGAATTTCCCTCTGCGATTAAATCCCCAAAATAAATTACTCCGGCGTTTAAATGAAAATTATCTAAATACTTTTCATAGCCTTCAAATACCGGAATGATGCGCTCAAGGTCAGGGCAAAAGTTAGCAATTTTTAAAATTTTACGAAAAAGAAAATTATTTCCTACCAGGATACTGCGTGCACCTGAGTCTTTGAGAATATATTCTATGTCGCTTTCTGTTAAAGTTGGATATATGGAAACATTAACGGCGCCAATCTGCTGTATTCCCTGGTCATAATAAACGTAGTCAGGTGAGTTCTCTATGATAAGAGCAAGCCGGTCACCTTTCTTTATTCCCATTTCCAAAAAATAGCTTGAGATAGAGTCGGCAGTATCCAATACGTTTTTATAACTGATTTCTTCCCAGGAATTATTTACTTTTTGAAGCAGGAAAGTGGAAGTCTCGGGATGTATATGGTCAACTACATGACGTAAAAGCTCTGGAACAGTTGAAAGCCCGTTAATTAAACTCATTGAGGGTTTGTTTTATTTAACAATGATACAGAATACCTATTAAATACAAAAAGGCTCAAATGTTGAGCCTTTTAAACAGTACCGGTGTATAATTAAATGAATATCTATACCGAAAAACTTTCCCCGCAGCCGCATGTGCGGGTCGCATTTGGATTGTGAAAATTAAAACCTTTACCGTTTAAGCCGTCAGAGAAATCAAGTTCTGTGCCAGCCAGGTATAGAAAAGATTTCATGTCCAAAGCCATACGAACACCTTTATCTTCAAAAAACTGGTCCCCTTTTTTCTCTTCGCTATCAAAATCCAGTTTGTAGGATAAGCCGGAACATCCGCCGCCCTGAACTGAAACCCGCAAAAAGTGAGAATTGTCTAAGCCGTTTTGCTGCTTTAATACTTCAACCTGCTTTTTTGCTTTATCTGTTACTGTTACCATTTTAGGAGTATTTGGAATTTA
>JACMND010000113.1 GCA_014378705.1 Pedobacter sp.
AAACAGGAACCAAACAGCCTGAAGCGATTAATCTTTACAAAAAGGTTGGGTATTCAGTTACAGAAAACTATCCGCCGTATGTAGATATGCAACATAGTATTTGTATGAAAAACCGCTTGCTTGCAAATAGTTAACACCCGCCAAAATTGTAAATTAGAGAGTATTTGGGCGTTCGAGCCGGGCTTTACGTTCCAATCTTTTTGCCCCGGAGAAGGGCAAAAAGGATTTCCACTGCAATCCCTAACGCAAAACCAAGCGGCAGTACAGTGCAAACTTAGGTGCACTCAGCATTCCACCAGAGCCAGTAGTCTAATAATTAAAACAAAAATTTTGAATTTTTCGTTGGCTGAACAGACCTTGCAAATTCGATAGTCAACTTGATATTGTCGAAAAATTGACAAATATTTATAAAGCCTGGGAAAAATTCAGCGGCTATTTATCTTTTTTTGCGTCTTTCTTTTCAGGAACGCAATTAGGTACTTCTTTACCGCTTTTCTTTTTCATCCCAATTTGCTCGTACCCCTTCCAGCAAGGATCTTTTTCAAGAGATTTTTTCTTTTTTGTTGGCATAATCTTACTGAGTAAAAATTATGCCACTAACTGAACTAAGAGTTTGTGTCAGAAAATTGTTTCAATACGCTTAATACAACTCGTTCCAAATCCTCAATATCGAACGGCTTTTCAAGAAAAGCATCTGCTCCAGCCTCTTTAGCCAGGGATTTAATATCGTTATTCGCAGAAAAGTAAATAATAGGAATGTTGCTCAATTCTGGATCTGCTTTTATGCTTTGAGTTGCAACAATCCCACCAGTATCCGGAATCCAATTATCCATTAAAATAACTGACGGTTTTATGGATCTTACTACCCCAGTAATATCTATGCAATTTGTTTTCGTGTGTACTTCCCAGTTTTGCTCTTCCAATATGTAAGTGCAAATAGAAAGTATGTCGGTATCATCATCACAAATAAGAATACGTTTATCCATCTTGTAAATTTAAACTATTTCAGTAAAATCAAGCGTATAATTTTTTAGAACAAAATCTAGTGATTGACGAGGCAATTTTAATTAAAATATACTGCTTAATACAGTTTGGAGATCAGGTTGAAACGTGATTATTATAACAAAAACCTGAATCAGGTAACTGTATAAATTTTTCATGTAAGATATAAACCAAAACTGAAGGATAAAATATTAGGTTCAAATTTTACTAAAAAAAACAATCGTTTTATATATAACGCTTGATTTTGCTTTTTCAACTACGTGCAATATCTTCCAATGATCTAACTTCTTTTCCTAGATGTGTAAACTCATCACCCCAATTCCATCTTGCATGCTGTATCTGTCCTATTGGGATACTTGAATTGGGTTTTTACTTATAAATAATTAGCGCAGAATAGTGAATATTGCCCTCGTTCATGGTAGTATTAAATTTAATATCAAACAGAGGGAAATGGCTATTGCTCTCAAGATACGCATTTAGTTCATTTTCGAATTGTTTAGGATCTAGTGACTGAATTAATTTAGAATTCATAATAATGGAGATGGTTATAATTGATATTAGAAATGAAAAATCTGCCTAGCATCGTGGACAAACTTATATTTATATCCATTAAAGATATATTATTAATGATACATCTCAATTTTAAATTTAACTCGGCACATAATTCCATAAAAAAGCCATACAATATAACTGCATGGCTTTAGGTAGTTGTGAGGTCGGAAAAGCGTTCGAAACCAATGTTTAAGATCTTGCGGATCCTTGCCTTTCCACTCAGCCATCTCACCTTGTTTATATAGGTCGAAAATTAAAGAAAATTGTTTATCAAGTTCTCGAATTTTTTCTTAAATTTTATCGATTATTTAAAACCAATTGTTTGTCAATTTATCAAAAATAAAATTTATTTAATTCCTCTGATTCCAGAGTCATTTATTGATCAAAAATAAATGTGAACTTCTTCTCGATTTAGTGTAACTTTTATACATATATTTAC
This sequence comes from Pedobacter sp., assembly GCA_014378705.1. Lineage (GTDB taxonomy): Bacteria > Bacteroidota > Bacteroidia > Sphingobacteriales > Sphingobacteriaceae > Daejeonella. The sequence goes on from JACMND010000113.1 coordinate 1,994, forward strand.
GTTACATTTTAACCAGAAATACAATGCCATTCGAAGCTCAAGAGAAAGTAATCGTCAAATCAACTGGCGAAAAAGGAACCGTAGTCAAAAATTTTTATGGCAAAACGGTAGCAATCAAAATTGATAATGCTATTAAGCATTTTAGGGAAGAAGAATTAGAATATGACTTAAAAGCTTACATAGCATTTCACTAATATATCCGTTACATTCAATTAATGTCTGAGTAATAACTATTATTTGTTATTTAGTCCGCATTCGCATTTATTTTTGTTTTTTTATAAAATAACCTCATTGTAAGTAATTGGCTTAAAGTTTGAATTAGAGATTTTTTAAACTTAAACTACTTATCATGAACAATTTTTTCAGAACAATTATCGCCGGTTATGGGGCGAAAAAACTAGGCGGCGGTTGCTTTTCGACAATTTTAATCTTTGTACTCATATATTTTGCATTGGGTCAATGCAACAAAGAAGGGAACCAGAGAGGTTATAATTTTCAGAAACAACATACCGGATCATCTTTAAGGCCTTTGCAAACAGCTTTAATTCGTAACGAATAATTCAAAACAGTTATTTAGAGATAAGGCGTTTAAACTGTTATCCTCCGTAGTACAAACTGTTACCTTGCAATTGCCACTATTTATATAATTATTGCTGATAGTGCTTCTTTCTTTGATGTAAAGAAGCACCCATATTAATTTCCACACAATCAAGATTGTGGTTTAGGACGGACAAATCAAGCATAGGCAGTCCTGCCATTTCTGTAATCTTCTGATTAATAAGCTCAATTAAGATTTTCGTTGTCAATTCTCTATAAAAAATTTTATCTTTGCAAATTATTAGCTGGAAGATTAGCTGATGAGATAGATTAAAAAGTTTATGAAGAAAATTGTTGATTACCGAAAACTACTAAGTGTAAATAAAACGACCGAGCTGAAAGAATTAAAAACCGTCTATCGGAATTTAATGAAGGATTGGCACCCTGATAAATTTATAGAGAATAATGACGAAAAACTTGTAGCAGAAGAAAAAAGCAAGGAAATTATTGAGGCTTATCATTTCCTAGTAAGTATTTCGCCAGAAACACAAGCACAATATATCAACGACTATACAAGCACTACAGCCACATCTTCCATTACCGATTTTTCTTATTCTGGTCAGATTTTAAAAATAACTTTTCTAGACGGTAGCTGTTACGAGTATTTTGATGTTCCAAAAAATATCTATGTTAAATTAATAAACGCAGATTCACAAGGCCGATTTGCCCGCAGACACATCTACAATAGCTTTATTTACCGAAATGTAACTAAACAAACTACTACAGCTTAAATAGTCGAACCTTAAAATCACATTAAGTATCTGAAAGTCAACACTTTACTCATTTTATTGGTATAATTATTGCATTTATTTTTGCGAGAAACGCATATTTTAGGATCAAAATCTTGCAAATTTATACGTTATGCTCGCAAAAAAACTGGTAGACAAGGGCGCTAATTTATTTTATTATTACTTGTCGGTAATGCTCAATCAGAAGCATCCACTGTTTATCCTTAGCCATCAAATCGACTGGACTGTTTTCGAGAACGCCTTTTCAGTTTTGTATTGCCTGGACGATGAACGTCCCACCAAACCCATCCGCTTGATGGTTGGGCTCTTGATCTTGAAACATCTCCTTAATATTTCTGACGAAAGCGTGGTGGATCAATGAACGGAAAATGCGTATTACCAATACTTTTGTGGCCAGCAAAACTTTATACCTGCGGTTCCCTGCGAAGCATCCGAACTGGTGCACTTTCGTAAGCGTATTGGAGAGAGCGGAGTGGAGCTTATTTTAAAGGAAAGCATCCGCATCAACGGCAAAGATGTACAAGAATCGCAGGTAAGTATCGATACCACGGTTCAGGAAAAAACATAACCTACCCCACCGATGCCAAGCTTCACCGTAAAATCACCGCCAAATGCAAGGCAGTCGGTAAGAAGAGGGCCTGGTCTTGCGCCAATCGTACACCTTCTTTTTAAAAAAGCTCGGCGTTGACCAACGTTTCCGGAACCACCCCAGAAACAGGGGCAAAGCCCGTAAAGCGGATAAGAGGGTCAAAACCACTGCCGGCAGGCTGGTGCGGGAGCTGGAAAGGTATTTATCTGCAAACAATGGGCATGCATCTAAAATAGAGTTGTTCAAGCGGGTATTAGGGCAAAAAAGAGAAGATAAGAACAAGGTGTATTCGCTCCCATGAGCCCCAGGTGCAATGCATTTCCAAAGGGAAGGAGCATAAGAAATATGAGTTCGGGAAGAAAGCGTCCATTGTTTACACTCAAAATACGGGCGTGACCGTGGGTGCCTTCAGCTTTCGGAACGAATATGACGGCCATAAGCTGGAAACCTCGCTGGAACAGCATGAGAAACTCATGGGGAAGCGTGCAAAAACAGCCACCGCGGACCGTGTCTATCGGGGCAAAGCCCAGATAGGCGGAACAGAAATATCCGTTTCTAAACCTTTCGATAAAAAGTTAAGTAAGTATAAACAAAGCAAGCTTCGAAAGTCGTTTAAACGTCGGGCAGCTATTGAGCCTTATATCGGCCATTTAAAATCAGACCAAAGGTTGGGGCGAAATTTTTATAAAGGGACAATTGGAGATAGCATCAATGTGATGCTGGCAGCAGCGGCCTATAATTTCAAAAGGATGACTAACAAATGGAAATCGTCTTTTGTCGGCTTCCTTTTGAATCGCTATATATGGCACAGAACCAATACTACATCATCAGGCAGAAAAGCATCCAACTTGGGGATATAAAACCAACCATAAAATATCGGTTACAAACTTCTACACACTAAAAACGGGTTTTTAAGGCTCGACTAAATAATATTTACGCAATAAAGGTGAATTGCTATCGGATAGAAATTCACCTTTATTGCTGATTATACGACTTGGGTATTTATGGCTTAAGTATTTTTATTATAATCGATTTTACTTGGCCACAAACGTAGCGTAAATAACTTCGTCGTTAAAATCATCATCACATTCTGGCAAACTACGATCAGTATCTTCAAAACCTATCATTACCTTATTTTCAGCTGAGTAGTTGAATAAAATGGTATGAGGCTTTAATTGTATATTGTCTTCAGGATTTAGCACTTTAGCTGAGCAAAAATGTGGTGCATTTTTATTTACAACTTTTGCAACCTTGTCCCAACCGTTGTTCAGCAACACAAAACCAATAGATACGCCCGGGTCAAAAGTGCCTAACTTAACCTTATCACCGCTCATCAATGTTCCACCGTCATTTGATGATGCATTGGGAAATATGAAATTTACATTTTGAATATCGGCTGGCTTGACAGGCGGGCTTCCCGTTTTATACATGTAATAACCAATCGAATTTGAAAACCCAGTACGTTCGGAAACAAAAGTTATATATACATCAGATTTTGTTGTTATAACTAAGTCAGCATCTTTTATGAATTCAGGATGTGTTGTTGTGATATTTATGTGTTCGGGCAAAGTAGCTTTAATATTATCATTAAGGCTTGCACTTATCACATCTTTTTCTAGTAATATTGGTTTGCCTTGATCATCATAAGCTCCCAAATACGTATAACTTGTGGTTGGAAATTCTATAGGTGTTGAAGTTTCTTTAGCAGGTTTTTTACATGATGAAAGGGCAAATGGCAATAATAATAGACAAAATTTATAGTTTTTCATTGCAGTAATTTTAAAGTTTTAATTGATTTGTAGGAATAGTACTTTGTGATTAAGTTTCACAGCACAAAGAATAACAAATTTTTGTCAATTTTGTTTTTGATGCATGGGTATTAACCAAGGCAAAAGCATTAAAATTTAAGCAAGTTCATTAGATATTCTTTATCCCATTTAGCCTGTTCTTTTTTCTTCTAATACTGCAATTTCTAGTTTGATCCTTTTTCAGGAGTTCAAGGCTACTTGAGAAGTTCTGCGCTGCATTTTAGTTCTCTTCCGGCCCACATCCTCGTGAAAATCAACATCAAGTGTCCGATGCAGTTTGTTCTCTACAGACCAATGATCCCGGATATTTTTTGTTAAAAGCAGCTTAGCTGGGTTTTTTTGAAATATAATCGAGTCGATTTCTAGACCTTTCCGCTGGCTTTAGAGGTTCTTTCGCTTTCTATCTTTACCAAGACGGTTAGCTTGTCCCATTTATCAAGCTGTTCTATTTGGGCTAAATGCGTTATCAGCGTGCATTTTCTTTTCACTATGAGTTCATGGCTTATATCCAGACTTCCATCAAAGTCTGCCGTCTTTAAAAACCGGAACGAATCTTCCATGTTTTGGAAAAGGGTGGTTGGTTTGTCCTTGACCATAAAAATGTAATCGCGTTGCGCTTTGACAATTCAAGAAGCAATGTTTTGCTGATAGCTCATGATTACGCAGCCTTTGATTAACAGACGTCATAATAACTCCTGAATTACGGTAATCTCATTCGATTTTCGTTTACTTTTAACTGTCCCAATACTATGTTACTTTCATTCGCTCAGGCACTTATTATGTAAATTGGCGATTTTAGGCTATGGCTTTTAGATCCCTGGATAGTTTTTACGTCCATGCTGATCAGCTGACTCGGACGATCCTAAAGGATAAAACCTACCCAGTCATCTGATACGTCTAAACTGATAACCATACTTTGAACTCCTAGGAAGAACTAATTAATAAGGGTGTTCATTTCTAAGTGAATTTAGCGTTTCAATTGATGCTGTGAAAATCATAAACAGGGCATCTTCCTGTAAGGTAAACCGTTACTTATTCGCTAAGTCAGCCGATTCTTTAGCCGATATACATAGCATTTAATAATATAGAAGACTATCACAACAAATGTGACCCTAGTTAACAGAAATTAATATTTTTAAAAAACTGAATTCCTGAAAAACTGAATAAAGAAAACATACATTATTTCTCAAGCCATGTTCGTCCTATTAAGGCTAAAGAGCATTTCAGGGTAAATTTTAATTTAACTTATTGATTTACAGTATTTTATGTTACCTTTTTATTGATTTGCAGTATGTTTTTCTGTATCTTGCCTTATGAAAAACGAACAAAAACTGGGTTTTGCCGATTATATGGTTCAGAAAAGAAAAATCAAGCAAGAGTTTTTCAACCAGATCAATCTACTGATCGATTGGCGCCCGATTTCCAATATCATCAACAAGTATTACCAGAAAGGCGAAAGCGCCGTAGGGCGTCCTTCGTACGAAGGCTTGGTCCTTTTCAAGATGACCCTTCTACAGACCTGGTACGGGCTGAGCGACTACGAAGTAGAAGACCGGGTGAACGACAGCATCTCCTTTGGCCGTTTTGTGGGCATCAGTCTGGACAGTCCGGTGCCGGACCATAGCGTAATCAGCCGCTTCAGGAGCGAACTGACAAAAAAAGGCGTTTATGAAAAACTTTTCAAGGCAATGAACAAACAGCTCGAAAAGCACAAAATAATCGTTAAGTCCGGGGCGATCGTAGATGCGAGTATCATAGACACGCCGCTGAAGCCCAAAGGGAAAACCACCTATGAAATTGAAACAGACCGTTCAGAGGAGGAAAGGGCAGAACCGGAA
>JACMND010000114.1 GCA_014378705.1 Pedobacter sp.
ACGGATGGGACTGGATCCGGCCACTTCATTGCTGAACAAGTGGAACCAGTTACATGAATGTAAAAACGTGTTTGTAACTGACGGAGCCTGCATGACCTCCACAGGCAATCAAAGTCCTTCAATTTTGTATATGGCCCTTACCGCCCGTGCCGTTAAATTTGCGGTTGAAGAATTCAGGCAGGGGAATTTGTAATCTCCGGGAAATGAATTTGTTAAACCGTCCCGGATGAATTTTCATTTTCTTGTCATGGGTTTGCTCATCATTTAAGTTATTGTACTTTTAATTCCACATCGAAAGACTGGATAAAGAATAGAAGATGAAGAAAATTAAAGTGGCCATTTTAGGTGCAGGATATATTTCAGATATCCACATGGAATCCTACAGAAGGTTTATTCCGGAAGCTGAAATAGTTGCTGTTTATGCCCGTGATCTTGCGAAAGCTAAAAAATTCGCATTGAAACACAAAATTCCTTTTTGGGTTGATGATTTGGAAATGGCAATTACCGGATCAGAATGTGAGGTGGTGGATATCTGTATTCCCAATTTTCTTCATCATTCAGCAACACTTTTGGCAGCCGCTGCCGGGAAACATGTGATTGTTGAAAAACCTCTCGCGGTTACCCTTGAACAAGCCGATGAGATGATTGAGGCATGCAAAGTCAATCATGTGAAACTGATGTATGCCGAAGAATTATGCTTCGCTCCAAAATATGAACGTGCCCGTGAAATGGTTAAGGAAGGAGCGGTGGGAGAAATTTATATGCTCAAACAATCTGAGAAGCATTCGGGGCCGCATTCTGATTGGTTTTATGATATCAATTTATCCGGCGGCGGGGTGATCATGGACATGGGATGCCATGCTTTGGGATGGTTTAGATGGATGCTCGGGAACGCGAAAGTGCAGAGCGTTTACGCCACCATGAAAACTGTTTTACATCAAGAACGCACATCGGGAGAAGACAATTCGGTGATCATCGTTGAATTTGAAAACGGGGTGACAGCCGTTGCGGAAAATAGCTGGGCCAAGCATGGCGGAATGGATGACCGGTGTGAGATCTACGGATCTGCCGGAGTTATTTACGCCGATCTTTTTATGGGAAACTCTGCCCTGACTTATAGTCGCAATGGATTTGGCTACGCGATGGAAAAAGCGGATACCACAATTGGCTGGAGCTTTGCCGTATTTGAAGAAGTATTTAACCAGGGTTATCCTCATGAATTGAAGCACTTTATTGAATGTGTCAGAGATGATAAACAACCGTTGGTAACGGGTGAAGATGGGAGGGCAGTGCTTGAACTCATCTACGCCGCCTATCAGTCCGCAGGTACCGGAAAGAAAATTGAACTTCCCTTTTCAGCGAAGGTTGCAAAACCCGTTGACCTGTGGATTTCTCCAAAAATTAGTTGTACATGAAAATTAAAGTGCACCCTGATTACAATGAAATGAGCCGTTCTGCCGCAAATTTCATCGCAGATTTTGTAAAAAATAAACCGGATGCTTTGTTATGTTTTCCATCAGGCGATACGCCTACCGGAATTCTGAATTGCCTGATAGAGGATGTTCGGAGCGGTAAATTAGACTTTAAAGATTGTTTATTCGCCGGCCTGGATGAATGGGTCGGACAGGATGGAAGCGATGAAGGAAGTTGCCGGCATTATATGGATGAGCACTTTTTTCTGCCCCTGAAGATACGGCCTGAGCAGATTAGTTTTTTTAACGGTAAAGCGGTTGATCTGAAACGGGAATGTCGCAGGATGGATGAGTTTATTAGTAGTAAAGGGCAGGTAGATTTGTTAATGGTTGGCCTGGGTTTAAACGGACATGTCGGTTTAAATGAACCCGGCGTTGATTTTAACCTGTATTCTCATATTTCAGATCTGCATCAAATGACCAAAGACTCCGCAAAAAAGTACTTTAATCAGGAAGTTTTATTGACCCAAGGGATCACTCTCGGTCCGAAGCACATACTGGAATCAAAAGTGGCCGTGTTAATCGCTTCAGGATCTAAAAAGGCAGAAATTTTAGTTAAGGCGCTTGAAGAAGAAGTAAGCAGGGATGTCCCGGCCTGTGTTCTTCAGATGCATCCGGATAGTTACGTTTTTACAGACCGGGAAGCTGCTAGCTTACTCACTAAATTAGTTCAGTGATGAAGGCTGTATTGGATGCGATACTACAGTTACTGGATGAAAAAGGGCCGGAGTTAAGCCGGAAACAAATTGTAGCGGGCTTTGATGGGTTTATTGATTCGATACAAAAGGTAATTTTAAGCCATAATGAAAATCATATTGACTATTTTCAAACTGTTGAAGAGTTTGGCAAGTACATCTCCGCTAAAAAAGCCGGTGGCTTAAGTCTTGAAACGGAGGAAGTAGTAAAGAAAATCGGCGGTAATGTTCCCATTATGGCGAATGCCATGGCGCAATCAGGAGTAGCCGCACACTGCGTCGGAGCATTCGGTTACCCGCAAATTGACCCGGTGTTTTCGGCTATGAATCCCAATGCAATCCTTTATTCTTTTTCGGATCCCGGTACAACTTCCGCTCTGGAGTTTAAAGACGGTAAAATAATGCTGGCCCAAATGGCAGGTTTAAATGGTGCTGATTGGAATCTTCTAAAAAAACGGATTGGCCTCGAAAAAATCATCACGATATTTAAAAATAGCGATATGATTTGTATGCTGAACTGGAGCGAGGTGATCCATACAAATGATATTTGGAAAGGCCTGTTATCAGAAGTATTCCCGTTTATTAAAAATAGAAGAAGGGCGTTTTTTGACCTTTCAGACTGCTCTAAGCATAGCCCGGAAAAGATCAGGGAGGCTTTGGTTCTGATTCAGAATTTTACAAAGTACTGTGATGTTACATTAAGTCTGAATAAAAACGAAGCCAACTTGGTTTACCAGGCGACTCATTCATCATCCTGCCCTGAGCCAGAGAGTTTGGGTTTAGCACTATCCGATTTTCTAAATATTGATACGCTTGTAATTCACACACCTGTCCGGTCCCTCGCCTGGAATCATTCAGCCATGTATCAATCTGATACTTTTCTTATCAAAAATCCTGCAATCTCTACAGGGGCCGGTGATAATTTTAATGCCGGCTTTTGCCTTGGGCAGTTAATGGAATTGCAAATAGACCAATCGCTCGTTCTCGCTAATTTACTCGCAGCTTCTTACATGAAGTTTGGCTTTAGCCCCGGTCTCCCGGAGCTAAAGCATTTCATCTCAAATGTTGAATAATCAGATTGTGATTTTTTGATTCTTCAGTTTTAAATAAACCGGTTAATCATGTTCTCTATAAACTCTTGTTTGCCGCTGATAACAGCAGGTTCGCCCTTCTCAATGGCGTATGTACGCAGGTCTTCTAAACTTAATTTACCTTCTTCAAACTCTTTCCCTTTATCGCTGTCAAAAGAAGCATACCGGTCGCTGCGGATCTTTTTATAATCTGAATTTTGAAGAATGCTATCGGCGGTGATCAGCGCCCGGGCAAATGTATCCATGCCGCCAATATGCGCATAGAATAAGTCTGCGCTGTCTGTAGAATTTCTTCTGATCTTAGCATCAAAGTTAACACCACCGGTTTGCAATCCACCAGCTTCTAAAAATATTAACATGGCTTCTGTTAGCTCATTCAGATTATTCGGAAACTGATCTGTGTCCCATCCGTTTTGATAATCGCCGCGGTTGGCATCTACAGATCCAAGCATTCCGGCGTCTGCGGCTGTCTGAAGCTCGTGCTGAAAAGTATGCCCCGCAAGTGTGGCGTGGTTTACTTCTATATTTATTTTAAAATCTTTGTCCAGGTTAAACCTGGTTAAAAACCCGATAACGGTACCACAGTCAAAATCATACTGGTGTTTAGATGGCTCAGAAGGTTTGGGTTCAATTAAAAATGTTCCTTTAAAACCATTTTTACGGGCGTAATCTTTAGCTGTATGAAAAAAGCGGGCCAGATGCTCCTGTTCACGTTTCATATTGGTATTTAAAAGCGACATGTAGCCTTCGCGGCCACCCCAGAAAACATAATTCTCGCCACCAAGTTGAATCGTCGCATCCAGCGCTGCTTTAACCTGTGCTGCACCATGTGCCAGAACATGAAAATCAGGATTGGAAGCGGCGCCATTCATGTAACGTGGGTTTGAAAATAAATTAGCCGTTCCCCATAATAATTTGATGCCGCTTTGGGCTTGTTTTTGCCTGGCATATTCTACCAGTGCAGCCAACCTGCGTTCATTTTCAATAATGTCACTGCCATAATCCACAAGGTCTGTATCGTGGAAACAATAAAAAGGAAGGTTCATTTTGCTGAGAAATTCAAAAGCAGCATCCATCTTGTCTTTTGCCTTTTCAACAGGATCCGATTTTTTGTCCCATGGAAAAATATGAGTAGGCGCACCAAACGGATCAGCTCCACTGCCCACAAAAGAATGCCAGTAAGCTCCCGCAAAGCGGAGATGTTCTTTTAAAGTTTTGCCGGCAACTATCCGGTTTTCGTCGTACCACCTAAAAGCAAGCGGGTTGTCTGTTGATGTTCCTTCAAATTTTACCTGGCCAATTCCTTTAAAGAACTCAGTTTCGCCGTTTATAACATTTCCCATTATTTGTGGTTTTTAATATGATTATCTAATAGTTGCTTCCAATCCTGGTAGATAGAATTGTAAACACCTGCATTTGTTGGTTTTGTTACAGATACAGGTTTTATATTTTGAAACGCTTCCTTTTCGTTTAAAAAGATATTGCTTCCTATTCCGGCCCCTAAAGCAGCACCAATACTGCCGTTTGTTTCGTAAAATTCAACCGGGACTTCGCAGGTATTTACAAATGCTTCTGTAAAAACGTCGCTTAAAAACAGGTTGCTTTTACCCGCTCTGATAATGGTCGGGTTCATTCCATTTTCACGCATAATATCTAATCCATACCTGAATGCGCAGGCAATTCCTTCCTGCACGGCACGGAAAATATGGTCTCGATTATGAAGATTAAAATTTAAGCGATGAAAATGTGAACCGATGATTTTGTTTTCCAGCATTCTTTCAGCTCCATTTCCAAAAGGAATCACCCTGAGTCCTTCGGAACCTGCCGGTATTTGTGCGGCTTGTTTATTTATAGTCGGGTAGTTCAGGCTTGTGCCGATGTTGTTTTTTACCCAACTGTTCATGATTCCCGTTCCGTTAATACAAAGCAAAACGCCTAACCGTGTTTTGGTTTCGGTATGATTTACATGTGCGAAAGTATTAACACGGGATTGTTTGTCGTAGGTGATCTTGTCGCTCACGCCATAAATAACACCGGATGTACCCGCGGTAGCGGCAACTTCTCCCGGATTAAGAACGTTAAGGGACAAGGCGTTGTTAGGCTGGTCGCCGGATTTATAACTTACCGGAATACCTGGTTTTAGAGACAGTTTTTCTGCAACTGATTCACGTAGAAGACCATGTTCCGAGAACACATTTTTTACATCTGCAAAAAGAATTTTATCAAAACCAAAGCAATTTAAAATATCCGGAGAAAGGATATGATCTTGAAAATCCCAAAACATTCCTTCAGAAAGTGCCGAGATGCTGGTGGTAATGGAGCCGGTTAGTTTCATGGAAATGAAATCTCCTGGGAGCATCACTTTATCAATTTTATTATAAGTATCGGGTTCGTTCTCTTTTACCCAGGCCAATTTTGAAGCGGTAAAATTTCCAGGCGAATTTAGCAAATGAGAGAGAGATTTTGTTTCGCCAATTTGCTTAAACGCCTTATTTCCGATTTCAACAGCACGGCTGTCGCACCAGATTATTGAATCCCGTAAAACCTGCTGATCTTTATCTACAACCACCAAACCATGCATCTGGTATGCGATACCAATTGCTGCGATATCTTTTGGATTGTATTTTTTCCCGGCGTTCGCTATCAAGATAGCCTGCTGCACATGATCCCACCACATTTCTGGTGATTGCTCTGCCCAGCCGGTTTGTAAAGAAGTTATGGATGATTCTGCATCAGGATATTGCGTTGATGTTAAAACTTTTTGGGTTTCAGATTCTACCACCGAAACTTTGATTGAAGAAGTACCTATATCAATACCAAGTAAAAGCATGTTTCTGAGTTTTGGTTGACGCAACGTAAACCCGAAGATATATTTTGTTTGTGATTAATAAGAATAGAAAATAGGCGGCAGTATTTAATTAATTGGAAATGACTTTTTTTTAAAACAGTTTAACAATTTAAAAACTTCAATAAGTTAAATAAACCTGATCATGATGAAAAGCTTCTGATTTTTTCAAGGCTTGAAACGGAAAACAGGACTAAAGAAACTAAAACGCACAACATTTTCTTTTCAAAAAAAAATTAAAAGGTTAAAGTGCTGAACCAGATCTTTAACCGGCAAATAAACTCATACCGAAAATTGTAAAAATACTGTTGTTTTAATTTTATTTGTGTTCAAAAAATGCGTGGTAAAAAAAATATTTTTAGATTACGCTTTATTAAGCTCACTAAATTCTAACCATCCTTTTTGTACAGTTAACCATAATGAAATTAAGATCCATCCAAATTTTCCTAACCGGAATTTTCGTTATCAGCTGTTTTGCTTTTAGTAAGTGGAACACACAAGTAAAAACTCCAAAATTACTGGTATTTAGTAAAACAGCAGGTTACCGCCATCAATCTATTGAAGTGGGTAAAGAAGCTCTTGTTAAATTAGGCAAAGAGCAAGGTTACCTGGTTGATACCACTGAAAATGCCGGTTATTTTAATGATGATTCTTTGAAGAATTATGCAGCGGTTATTTTTTTAAGCACTACAATGAACATCTTAAACTCAGGGCAGGAAACCAGTTTTAAAAGATACATAGAGGCTGGGGGCGGTTTTATGGGAATCCACGCGGCAGCGGATACCGAATATGAATGGCCGTGGTATGGCAAGTTGGTTGGTGCTTATTTCATGAGCCACCCTAAAACACAGGAAGCGGTTATTAATGTAACCGATAAAAAAAACATAGCGACCAGTCATCTCCCCGAAAAGTGGAAACGAATTGATGAATGGTACAACTATAAGGACATCAACCCGGACATTAAAGTGTTGATGTCATTGGATGAAAAAAGTTATGAAGGTGGCAAGAATGGCGATAATCATCCAATTGCCTGGTACCATGAATTTGACGGCGGTCGGTCTTTTTATACCGGGTTGGGGCACACCGATGAGTCTTACGCTGATCCTTTGTTTTTAAAACATCTTTTGGGTGGGATAAAATACGCAGTTGGAAACAATGCGCCGTTAAATTACGCTGCTGTAAAAACCTTGGCCGTGCCTGATGATAACCGGTTTGTAAAAACCGTTTTAACGCAGGGTACATTGTTTGAGCCAACTGAATTGACGGTTTTGCCAAATCTGGATCTCATTGTAGTTCAGCGTCGGGGCGAGATCATGCATTATAACAATAAAACGAAACAATTAACCCAGGCAGGTGCTTTAAATGTTTACTATAAAACAAACATCGCTTCTGTAAATGCGGAGGAAGGAATTTTAGGCGTCGCTGCTGATCCTGATTTTATAAACAACAATCATGTTTTTATTTTTTACAGCCCGGCGGATACGTCGGTAAACCGCTTATCCCGTTTTACGTTAAAAAACAATAAAATTGACAAGGCTTCTGAAAAGATGGTTTTGCAATTTTACTCGCAACGTCAGATCTGCTGCCATACTGGTGGCTCGATAGCTTTCGGCCCGGATAAGTTGTTGTATGTTTCTACCGGAGACAATTCAACTCCTTTTGACGTTCCCAAAAATCCAATAGCAAATCACGGTTTTGCACCTTTAGACAACCGCCCGGGCCTCCAGCAGTATGATGCAGGAAGATCATCCGGTAATTCAAATGATTTGCGTGGCAAGATTTTGAGAATACGTGTTAAATCAGATGGCACTTACGAAATTCCGGAAGGAAACCTGTTTGTAAACATGCCGAAAACGCTTCCGGAGATTTATGTAATGGGAGATCGTAATCCATACCGCATTTCGGTTGACCAAAAAAACGGCAACCTTTACTGGGGTGAAGTGGGTCCGGATTCAAATGCAGATAGTGTAAGCCGTGGCCCCCGTGGTTATGACGAAGTAAACCAGGCACGGAAGGCAGGATTTTTTGGCTGGCCTTTTTTAATCGCTGATAATAAACCATACAGGGCGTATGATTATAAAACGGGGATTTCTGGGGCTGCTTTTGATGCGGCAAAACCCATTAATAATTCACCTAACAATACAGGTATAGAAGTTCTTCCGGCAGCACAGCCTGCTTTTATATGGTATCCGTACGGTGTTTCCAAAGAGTTTCCGGATGTTGGATCGGGAGGACGAAACGCCATGGCCGGGCCGGTTTATTATGCGGATCTGTATCCCAAAGAAACCCGCTACCCGGATTACTACAACGGAAAATTATTTATTTATGAATGGATGCGTGGCTGGGTAAAAGCGGTGACTATGAAACCGAACGGAGATTATGATAGTATGGAGTCTTTCGTGCCCAATGTTGCTTTTGCTTCGGCTATTGATATTGAGGTCGGTCCGGACGGGAAATTTTATGTATTGGAATATGGTAAAGGGTGGTTCTCTAAAAATCCAGACGCGGGTATTTCCCGTCTTGATTTTCTTTCTGGAAACCGACCACCGGATGTTAAAGAATTAACGATAACCAAAACAAGTGGCGTTCTTCCGTATAAATTAACTGCCGAAGTGGACGCTTCGGATCCTGACAAAGATGAATTGACTTATGTTTGGAATTTAGGTAAAGGTGTTATTAAAACTACCAAGGTGCCCAAAATTCAGTATACTTATTCCAAACCCGGTGCTTATCCCGTTAGCGTTACCGTTGAGGATTCTAAAAAGGCAAGTAGTAAAAGCAGGGTAACTACGGTTACTGCCGGTAATGAAAAACCAAACGTTAACATCGTTTTGAAAGGCAATAAAACTTTCTATTTCCCGGAAAAACCGGTTAATTATCAGGTGCTCGTTACGGATCGTGGGGCAACAGTTAACAAAAGCAACATTTTTGTATCCACAACTTATACAGAAGGCACGGATATGGCGGCAGCACCCAGAGGGCACCAGGTTGTGGCAGAAAACTTTCCGGGAAAGGCATTAATGTTGAAAAGTGATTGCAAGGCATGTCACCAAATCAACGCGAAATCTATCGGGCCGGGTTACATGCAAGTTTCAAAACGATATCTTAAAAACCCGCAGGCGGTTACTCTTTTAACCAATAAAATTATTAAAGGTGGTGCTGGTAACTGGGGCGAAGTGCCCATGCCGGCACATACAACCATCAAGCCGTCTGATTCCAAAAAGATTGCTGAGTGGGTGTTGTCATTAGCCGTTCAATCCGCAGCAAAACCGTCCTTGCCCTTAACAGGAAAAGTTTTACCAACGGTAAGCAAGCAAAACGCTGACAACAAAGTTTTTAATTTACAAGCATTTTACTCTGACCTGGGTTCTGTTGGTACGAAGCCTTTGTCTGCAACATATACCGCTTCTTTAATGAACAATGAGGTTGAAGCCGATGCGATTAAAACCAGGACAGGCTTCGGACAGAAAGATTCTGCCGGCGTAAATTTATTAGTGGCGCCAAGGGGTAACGGAACATTAAGGTTTGAAAATATAGATTTAACAGGGATTAAAGGCATCAACCTGAATTCTATTTCCCAGGGAAGTGAAGCAAGTTATAGTGTGGAAATCCGGTTGGATAGTGATACTGGCGGAGTAGTAGGAAAGGAAAAACTATCATCTAATCTTACCCGGGATAATTTCAGTAAAAATATTCCGGTTCAGGCACCTGCCGATGGCAGAAAGCACGATGTTCTGATTCTATTTAAATCAGAAAATGTAAATGTACGTTCAAGGCCGTTAATTAAATCAGTAGAATTTTTGTCACAATAAAAAAACCGGGGCATTATTTAATGTCCCGGTTTTTTTATTGCTGTTGAACTCAGTATCAGTTCGTATTAAAGTTTGACGATTGAGAAACTAAATTAGTTTCATGCCACTCATTTTCTAAAATGCTCATTTCCATCAGGCTCCAATATTCATCACCGTGTTTATTTATATCACGAAGTATTCCATCCAGGTGAAAACCACATTTCTTATAAATATTTATCGCGGAATGGTTAAAATCGAAAACGCCTAAGCTCATGCGGTGAAGGTTAAGATCTTCAAAGCCAATTTGCAGCATAGCCCTTATAATCTGTTCACCTACACCTTTTCCTCTTTTACTTTGATCAACTAAAACACGCGTTATTCTGGCAGAACGGTTTGTACGGTTGATAGCAGTTAGAGAAACATGACCAACTGTCTGTCTGCTTTCTGTATCAACTGCTTTATAAATAAAGGTGCTTGATTTTTCAAAATCATTTGAGTCAAGGGTATACCAGGTAAGTTTATCCATGGTTAACGGAAACCTGAACTGTGTGCCTGCCCAATTCATTAGCAGATCCTGATCACTAATCCAGTCAATTAACAATTGAAAATCCTGTGGTTCGAAATATTCTAATCTGATCATATTCGATTGGTTTATTTTAAATCAACTATTATCACAACAATTTAAACTATAAGTTTTTGGAAATTATAAATAATTTTTGAATGTATAATTAAGTTTTAAATCTTTGACAAACTAATGGATATTGGTACAGTTTTCACAAAATTTGAGCTTGTTAAAGATTAAATTGGCATAACCTTAGTGCAATAATGTTATTACAAAAACAATATGCAAAACCTCAGCTCTCAAAATTTCAAGAACGATTTTGTACACACTTTTCCGGGAGATGACAGTGGCAAACTCCAAATCCGACAAACCCCCGGCCAGTTATACAGCAAGGCAATTCCTACTCCAGTACAAAAGCCTTTTCTTTTGGGATGGTCTGATGGTCTTGCTGAAAAACTGGGTATTCAAAAACCAAATGATCTGGATGTTGAAATCCTTGGCGGGAATCACATAACACCCTCAATGCTCCCTTATGCCGCGTGTTATGCAGGTCACCAGTTTGGTAACTGGGCCGGTCAGTTGGGCGACGGTCGTGCGATTACGCTTGGTGAGTGGGAAACTCCGGGCGGAGAGACATGGGAGTTGCAATTAAAAGGTGCCGGGCTAACCCCGTACTCCAGAAGAGGAGATGGAAGAGCGGTTTTACGATCTTCTGTAAGGGAATATTTAATGAGTGAGGCTATGCATTATCTCGGAATACCAACAACGCGAGCCTTAAGTTTAGTCAGTACCGGTGACCAGGTAATGCGGGATATGTTTTACAACGGCCAGCCGGCCTTTGAACCTGGCGCAATTGTGTTAAGGGCTTCCCCAAGTTTTTTGCGGTTTG
>JACMND010000115.1 GCA_014378705.1 Pedobacter sp.
AACGCCTTTTCAACCCCACTAATCATCCCCACTTAAAACGCCTCAAAACCCCTGTTTGCGGAGGGCAAAGGTAACCGCTTTTTCTAATCACGCAAACTTTATCTTGAAAAAATTAAAACAAAAATCAAAACACCAAAAAAAACACCCAAAAACAAAACTCCGAACTAAAATTCAAGCCTTGAAGACATACTTTTTTTCAAAATTTAATTGAAGAGATTGGTCAAACATTTGATTATAATCAATCAAGATCAAAATAAATGTTAAAAATTGTTAAGATTCTTGCTTAAAGTTTTAACAATGCTACTTTAGTAAAAATGGTTTAATGGATATTAAACACTCCTATATACTTACTAATATAAATATGATTGACATTGAATCAAATTAGATTACCTTTGCACGATGTCTAAATTTCAGCATTTAATAGCCATAACTATAGTTGTTGTTATATCAATATCTTATATAGGATGTAAAAGTAAATTTGAAAAATTACGTCTGAGTAATGATACTGGTAAAAAATATCAGGAGGCTCTTCGTTTATATAATAGTAAAAGTTATACAAAAGCTTTAATATTATTTGAGGATTTAGTTCAAAAATATCGTGGGCGTGCTGAAGCAGAAGATTTATCTTATTATTATGCTTACACTAATTACAAACTAAAAGATTTTACAACTGCAAGATATCATTTCAAAACATTTGCTGATACTTACCCAAATAGTTCTAAATCGGAAGAATGCAGATATATGGCTGCTTATTGTTTCTATCTCGAATCACCAATTTATTCCCTTGACCAAGACAATACTATTAAAGCGATAGAAGCATTGCAGTTGTTTATAAATTTGTATCCTAAAAGTGAACGTGTGACAGAAGCAAGCAAATTAATAAATAGCTTGAGGGATAAATTGGAAAAAAAAGCATTTAACAATGCTAAACTTTTTTTGGAAACGGGGGGTTATGATCCACAAAATTACAAATCCGCTGTAATTGCATTTCAAAACGTACTCAAAGATTACCCTGATACAAAATATGCAGAAGAAATAGAGTTTTACATAATCCAATCCCAATACTCATTCGCAAAAAACAGCTATGACTTTAAACAGGAGGAGCGTTTTAATGAAGCGTTCATGATGGCAACTGAATTTTCTGAAAAATATTCAAAAAGCAAATTTTTAAAAGAAGCACAGCAATTGAGAAAAGATTCTGAAAGAAGCATTGCCGAAGTTAGAAAAGTACTTGCAGCGCAACAACCCAAATTATAAATTGCAATAGTTAAATTAAGAAATAATCACTATAAACATGAGTAATATTAAAACTACAATACCTACTAGTACAGTTACACGCGATGTTCGTCAGTTAGATATACAAACTGACAATATTTATGAATCGATTGTTATCATGTCTAAGCGTGCCAACCAAATTTCTAATAATGTTAAGGAAGAACTAAATGGCAAATTATCTGAGTTTGCATCTTCTAACGACAACCTGGAAGAAGTATTTGAAAATCGTGAGCAAATTGAAATTTCAAAACATTATGAGCGAATGCCTAAGCCTTCTTTAATTGCAATTGATGAGTTTTTAAATGATAAAATATATTACCGAAATCCATCTAAAGAGCAAATTTAATTTTAATAAGCCAAGGACAAAGTGGCTAATTCGGACAGTATTTCGCTTCACTCCGTCTAATGCTTAAAAATAAAAAAATTTTACTGGGTGTTTGTGGCAGTATTGCCGCGTATAAAACTGCCTCCTTAACACGTCTGTTAAAAAAAGAAGGGGCGGAAGTTAAAATAATAATGACTCCAGATGCTCTTAATTTCATTACTCCCTTAACCCTTTCAACCCTCTCTAAAAATCCCGTCTTAGTAAACTATTTTAAGAAAAACACCGGTGAGTGGAATAATCATGTTGAATTAGGCCTCTGGGCTGACTTGATGCTTGTTGCTCCGGTTAGTGCGAATACCTTGTCAAAATTCGCCATCGGTTTATGTGATAATTTACTATCGGCAATTTATCTATCTGCCAGATGTCCGGTTTTTCTTGCTCCGGCAATGGATATGGATATGTTACAACATCCATCTACGCAAAAAAATTTAAAAACTTTAACAGAATTTGGTAATACCATTATTAAGCCTGGATTTGGTGAATTGGCTAGCGGATTAAACGGTGAAGGTAGAATGGCCGAACCAGAAGAAATTATACAGTTTTTAAAAGATATAGTTTATATCAATACGCCTTTATCCGGAAAGAAAGCCCTGGTTACTGCAGGCCCAACTTACGAGGCTATAGATCCGGTTAGGTTTATTGGTAACCACTCTTCGGGTAAAATGGGTTTTGCTATTGCAAATGAACTTGCCGTCCTAGGAGCATCTGTAACGTTAATTACTGGTCCGGTATCACTAAGTATAGTAAATAGTTCAATTAATCGTATTGATGTTACTTCAGCAGAAGAAATGTTTGAAGCCGTTTCTAAAAGCTTTGATGAAAGTAGCATTATCATTATGAGTGCCGCTGTCGCTGATTACAAAATTGATAACCCTTCTTCAATCAAAATAAAGAAATCAGAATTAAATTTTGATCTACATCTTACGAAGACAATAGATATTTTGACAACATTAGGAAAACAAAAAACAAAAGATCAGATTCTGGTTGGCTTTGCTTTGGAAACCAATAACGAAGAAGAGAATGCAATTGAAAAATTAAAGTCTAAAAACCTTGATTTCATTGTGTTGAACTCGTTAAATGATAAAGGTGCCGGATTCAAAAGTGATAATAATAAGATTACCATTATTGACAAACAATTAAATAAAAATGTTTTTGACTTAAAATCTAAGAATCTTGTTGCCGCCGACATTTGCAGAAAAATTGTGGAGTTAATAAAATGAAAATATTAAAGCTAATTGTAATTGGAATATTTTTAAATTTCAACCTGTATGCCCAGGATTTGAATGCGAGGGTACAGGTTTTATCCCCCCAGATACAAAGTGGTAATTCAAGAATTTTTAATGTTTTAGAAAATAGTATCAGGGATTTTCTTAATAACCGTCGCTGGTCTTCAGATCAGCTACAATCCCAAGAAAGAATTGATTGCAATTTTGTAATTACCATTGGTACATGGGATGGTTCCAGTAATTTTAAAGCAGAAGCACAAATTCAATCGAACAGACCTGTGTTTGGAACAAATTTTACCACCACAGTGTTAAATATCAACGATAAAGACTTTGATTTTAGTTATTCGGAAGGTCAGCCATTGGATTTCACAGATCAAAACTTTACAAATAATTTAACATCTATTCTTGCATATTACGCTTATATAATTACCGGTTTGGATTACGATACGTTTTCAAAATTTGGTGGGACAGCCTATTTTAATAAAGCCCAAGCCGTTGTAAATAATGCGCAAAATGTTTCAAACAGTGGTTGGAAAGCATTTGAAAATTTAAGAAACAGATTTTGGCTGGCAGAAAATCTAACAAATAAAACGTATTTCCCAGTTAGAGAAAGTCTTTACGAATATCACCGCGAAGGTTTAGACGTCTTATCATCAAATCAACAAAAAGCCGAGAAAGCCATTCTTGCAACACTTCCAAGGTTACAAAAAATTGATAAACAGAAACAAGGTGCTATGCTTCCTCAGTTATTTTTTTCTGCGAAGGCTGATGAACTTGTTAAAGTACTCAACAGCTCATCTCCGCAGGAAAAAATAAAAGCTTACAACATCTTGGCAGATATAGATCCGGCAAACTTATCCAAGTATGATATTTTAAAAAAAGCCAGATAAGAAGTTGGCTTCCATCTCTCCTAAACTTTATTTTTGCCTCAAATGATGACACATGCTGAACAGACTGATTATACGCAACTACGCTCTTATAGATAATCTGGACATTTCATTTTCCAAAGACCTTAACATATTAACTGGCGAAACTGGTGCCGGTAAATCAATTATGATGGGGGCGTTATCACTTTTACTAGGACAGCGTGCGGAAAGTAAATACTTTTATAATCAAGATAAGAAATGCATAATTGAAGGGATATTTTCTGTTCAAACCCTTAATATCGAAGAACTATTTCAGCAAAATGACTTGGATTATGATGCGGAAACTGTTTTAAGGAGAGAGATCTCATCAGATGGAAAATCCCGGTCTTTTGTAAATGACACCCCAGTAAACCTAACAGTTTTACGCCAGCTTGGCGAAAAACTAATTGATATCCATTCGCAGCATGCCATTTTAGAGATTAACGATAAAGATTTTCAGCTAAATGTTCTGGATATTGTGGCCGGTCATACTATTTTGTTAACAACGTATCAGAAATTTTTTAAACTTCATCAAAAAGCCAGTAATAAGCTTAATACGCTTTTAAAAGAAAGTGAGCAACTCAAGGCAGATCAAAACTATTTTCAGTTCCAATATGATGAATTAGAAAGCGCCGGACTGATTTCAGATGAACAGGAAAATTTAGAAAAAGAACTTAACACATTAACACATGCTGAAGAGATAAAAAGCAATTTAATACAAATATCTTATCTGATAAATGGTACTGACAACTCAGTGATATCACAACTTAAAGAAGCTATAAGTTGCTTACAAAATGCTGAAAAGTTTAACCAGTATCTTAATGAATTGACCGGCCGTTTAAAAAGTAGCTTGATCGAAATTAAAGATGTTGCCACAGAAACTGAATACATTGAACAACAAACAGGCGTAAATGAAATAAGAAAATCTGAAATAATCGCCCGATTAAATATCATTTACACACTACAAAAAAAGCATCGGGTTAACACGATACCAGAATTATTAACTTTTCAGGAAAG
The DNA here is from genome assembly GCA_014378705.1 of Pedobacter sp. Taxonomy (GTDB): domain Bacteria; phylum Bacteroidota; class Bacteroidia; order Sphingobacteriales; family Sphingobacteriaceae; genus Daejeonella. The sequence continues at coordinate 4,809 of JACMND010000115.1, forward strand.
TATTTTCGAAAAACTGAATTCTATTTTGTTTACCGAAGAAAGTATTGCGAATTTAACAATAGAGCTTACCTCATTAAAAACCGAAATGCAGTTTCGTGCCGATGAGATAAGCGAGAATCGGCGAATTGTTATACCTAAACTAGAAAAACAGATCCAAGAGATTTTGCAGGAACTAGGCATGCCGCAAGCCGTTATAAAAATAAATCAAATTAAATTAAATGAAGATCAATTAGGAGTTTCAGGCTATGATCAGGTGCAGTATTTGTTCAGTGCCAATAAAGGCCAGCAGCCTTTACCTATGAACAGAGTTGCTTCCGGAGGAGAACTTTCCAGGTTGATGCTAAGCATAAAATCGTTGATAGCAAAACACGCCTCGCTCCCTACCCTTATTTTTGATGAAATTGATTCAGGCATCTCCGGTGAAGTTGCTTTAAAAGTAGGCCATATTATGGAAAGCCTTTCAGGTAACATGCAAATTATCGCGATAACACACCTTCCTCAAATAGCAAGCAAAGGACATTCTCATTATTGGATTTATAAAGATGAAAGTTCTGAACGAACATTAAGTAATATTAAAATACTTGATAAGGAAGAACGGACTTTGGAAATAGCAAAAATGTTAAGCGGTGAAAATCCAGGTGAATTCGCTATTCAAAATGCCAGAGAGTTATTAAATAGATAAGGTATTTATTTCTCAATATTTATTGAAAGAAAGTTTGCATAACTAATTAAAATTTAAATTTAGCGTATCCAATTACATTACCTATTTTAATAACTTTACAACTCAAACTATATAACCCAAATTATGGCTTACAACTTACTGAAAGGTAAAAAAGGAATAATATTTGGCGCTTTAAACGAGCAATCAATTGCTTGGAAAACAGCGCAGCATTGTTATAACGAAGGTGCAAAATTAGTTTTAACTAATGCGCCGATTGCTTTGCGGATGGGAGAAATAAATAAGCTTGCTGACGAGTGCAATGCTCCGGTTATACCTGCTGATGTAACCAGTATGGACGACTTAAATAACCTTTTCACGAAAGCTCAGGAACATTTTGGCGGAAAGATAGATTTTATTTTACATTCAATTGGGATGAGCATAAATGTTCGAAAAGGAATTAGTTATACCAACAACAATTATGAATTTACCCATAAAGGATTGGATATTTCAGCCTTAAGTTTACACCGTGTTTTGCAGGTAGCAATAAAACAAGACGCTATTAGTGAATGGGGATCTGTTGTGGCTTTAAGTTACATTGCCGCTCAGCGGGTTTTCCCAGATTATAATGACATGGCCGATAACAAAGCGCTATTAGAAAGTATTGCCCGAAATTTTGGTTACCAATACGGGGTTACCAAAAAGGTAAGAATCAATACCGTTTCCCAATCGCCAACACGTACTACGGCCGGTTCAGGCGTTAAAGGTTTTGATGGTTTTGTAAATTATGCAGAGAAAATGTCACCTCTTGGCAACGCAGACGCAGATCAGTGTGCTGATTATTGTGTAACACTTTTTTCTGATTTAACCAAAATGGTTACCATGCAAAATTTGTTTCACGATGGCGGATTTTCTTTCACGGGAGTAACTCAGGCAGTTATTGATCAAATGGAATTAAATAAGTGAAAAATTATTCTTACAATAAAAAAGGAGCTTTAAAGCTCCTTTTTTATTGTAAGAATAATTTAATCCTCTTTTTTTTCTTCTTTCTTTTTCTTGCCTTTAATCTTACCAATTATGCGGATTTCTTCTTTTTCCTTATCGTAATCTACTTCCATGACATCCCCTTCTGCCATTTCACCTTTTAAAATCTCTTCTGCAATTGGATCTTCCAGATGCTTTTGAATGGCTCTTTTTAATGGCCTTGCACCAAAGTTTGAATCATAGCCTTTCTCTGCAATAAAATTTTTAGCGGCATCAGTCAATTTAATATCGTAACCTAAACTTTTAATTCTACCAAACAGCGATTTCAATTCAATGTCAATAATTTTAAATATTTCTTCTTTACCTAAAGAATTGAATACGATTACATCATCAACTCTATTTAAAAATTCGGGTGCAAAGGCACGCTTTAAAGCATTTTCAATTACACCGCGTGAATAAGTGTCTGCCTGAGTTGATTTAGCAACAGTAGAAAATCCTACGCCTTGTCCAAAATCTTTAAGCTGACGGGCACCAATATTGGATGTCATAATAACAATCGTATTCCTAAAGTCTACTTTACGACCTAGGCTATCGGTTAACTGACCTTCGTCCAAAACCTGCAGTAAAATATTGAAAACATCAGGGTGAGCTTTTTCAATCTCATCTAATAAAATAACTGAATAGGGTTTACGTCGAACTTTCTCGGTTAGTTGTCCGCCTTCTTCATAACCTACATAGCCCGGAGGCGCTCCAACTAATCTTGATATAGCAAATTTCTCCATGTACTCACTCATGTCTACTTGTATCAGCGAATCTTCACTGTCAAACATAAATCGGGCGAGTTCTTTCGCTAACTCAGTTTTACCTACACCTGTAGGTCCAAGAAAAATAAAGGAACCAATTGGCTTTTTAGGATCTTTCAAACCAGCTCTTGTACGTTGAATAGCCTTTGTCAATTTTTTTACAGCATCTTCCTGGCCAATGATTCGGGTATTAATCGCGTCAAACATTCCCAGTAATTTAATGCTGTCGGTTTGGCCAACACGCTGCACCGGGATACCGGTCATCATTGAAACGACTTCAGCAACATTGTCTTCTGTGACTGTATAGCGTTTTGTTTTTGTTTCTGCTTCCCACTCAATTTTTGCTTTATCAAGCTCTTCAAGTAAGTGCTTTTCCGTATCACGTAACTTAGCTGCCTCTTCGTATTTCTGGCTTCTTACAACCTTATTTTTCTCTACCTTGATTTCCTCAATTTTATTTTCGATTTCAATAATCTTTTCAGGAACATGAATATTAGTAAGGTGAACTCTTGATCCAGATTCGTCTAATGCGTCAATGGCTTTATCAGGTAAAAAACGATCTGTAATATATCTGGAAGTTAAACTTACACAGGCATTAATGGCCTCGTCTGTGTAAATAACACCGTGATGTTCTTCATACTTATCTTTAATCCTGGTTAAAATTTCAATAGTTTCATCCTGAGTTGCTGGTTCAATCATAACTTTTTGAAAACGTCTGTCTAATGCGCCATCTTTTTCAATATACTGTCGGTATTCATCTAAAGTCGTTGCACCAATACATTGAATTTCTCCTCTGGCAAGAGCAGGTTTAAACATATTGGATGCGTCTAATGATCCTGAAGCACCTCCTGCCCCTACGATGGTGTGAATTTCATCAATAAACAAAATCACGTCCGGTGATTTTTCCAGTTCATTCATAACCGCCTTCATCCTCTCTTCAAACTGACCACGGTATTTTGTGCCAGCAACCAGCGAAGCAAGGTCAAGAGTTACAACCCTTTTGTTAAACAAAACCCTAGACACTTTTCGTTGAACGATTCGCAGGGCTAAGCCTTCTGCAATAGCAGATTTACCAACACCGGGTTCACCTATTAAGATGGGGTTATTTTTTTTACGACGGGAAAGAATTTGAGACACCCGTTCAATTTCCTTTTCACGACCAACAATCGGGTCTAATTTACCGTCTTCAGCAGCCCGCGTTAAATCGCGGCCAAAATTGTCCAATACAGGAGTTTTAGATTTAATGTCTGAAACTTTCTTAGGTTGATTAAAACTTTCTTCCTCACGAAAATCATCGTCTCCGGCGGCAGAACCGCCCGGTGCCTCATCTCGAAATCCATCCTTATTATTTTCTACTTCAGATTTAAATACATCATAGTTAATGTTGTACTGCAATAGAATCTGGGAAGCAATATTGTCCTCATCTCTTAAAATAGACAAGAGCAAATGCTCCGTTCCTATAACATCACTTTTAAAGATTTTAGCCTCCAAATAGGTAATCTTTAAAACTTTTTCTGCCTGCTTGGTTAAAGGGATATTTCCCAAATTGACTGTGGTACTTGAAGTACCTTTGACAGCATCTTCTATTGATCGCCTTAGACGGGCAGTATCAACTCCAGAACCTTTTAAAATTTTAATAGCCATACCATCGCCCTCGCGGATAAGTCCTAACAACAAATGCTCTGTACCGATATAATCATGACCCAATCTAAGGGCCTCTTCTCTACTATATGAAATTACGTCTTTGACGCGTGGTGAAAATTTTGCTTCCATTTATAACCTTTTCTTGTCTTTAACGCCCTAATCTATTAAAATATTGGGGTATTGATTAGCGCTTGTTCTAACAAAGTTATCAACAATTACGCCATTTAGATATAATTGGTTTGTACGAATAACCGCATAATTAAGTTGACACCTTTTTGACTTATTTAGCGATATTTGAAACTCTAAAAAATTGTATGGCAGACGAAAAAATCATTTTCTCAATGACTGGGGTAAACAAGATTTATCCACCTCAAAAACAGGTTCTTAAAAATATTTATTTATCATTTTTTTATGGAGCAAAAATAGGTGTTATTGGTTTAAATGGCTCAGGAAAATCTTCCGTCTTAAAAATCATAGCCGGCTTAGATAAATCATATCAGGGCGAAGTAGTTTTCGCACCTGGTTATTCTATTGGTTATTTGGAGCAAGAACCCCAGTTAGATCCTGAAAAAACTGTAAAAGAAATAGTGGAAGAAGGCGTATCCACGATAAAAGCTATTTTAAAAGAATATGAAGATATAAACGAAAAATTTGGTTTACCAGAAGTGTATGAAAATGCGGAGGAAATGGATAAATTACTCACCAGGCAGGGAGAATTGCAAGATCATATTGACGCAGTTAATGCCTGGGAATTAGACACCAAATTGGAAAGGGCGATGGATGCTTTACGCTGTCCTGACTCTGATGTCAAAGTTGCCACATTGTCAGGAGGAGAACGTCGCCGGGTAGCACTTTGTCGTTTATTATTGCAGGAGCCTGATGTTTTACTTCTTGATGAGCCAACCAATCATTTGGACGCAGAAAGTATTGATTGGCTTGAACAGCATTTAAAACTATATAAAGGCACGGTGATAGCAGTTACTCACGACAGATATTTTTTAGATAATGTTGCCGGCTGGATTTTGGAATTGGACCGTGGTGAGGGAATACCATGGAAAGGAAACTATTCATCCTGGCTTGAACAAAAATCAAAACGCCTTGCATCCGAAGAAAAAACTGAAAGCAAAAGGCAAAAGACTTTAGAGAGGGAATTGGAATGGGTTCGAATGGCACCAAAAGCACGTCATGCAAAATCAAAAGCCAGATTGTCCAATTATGATAAATTAGCTTCGGAAGAAACAAAAGACCGGGAAGATAAACTTGAGTTATTTATTCCTCCTGGACCGAGGTTGGGAAATATTGTGATAGAAGCGCAAAACGTATCAAAAGCTTATGGCAATAAAGTTCTTTTTGAAAATCTTAATTTTTCTTTACCTCCAGCCGGCATAGTCGGTATTATTGGCCCTAATGGTGCCGGTAAAACCACTTTATTCAGGCTGATTACCGGTGAGGAGAAAGCAGATTCCGGCACTTTCAGAGTTGGTGAAACCGTAGCTTTAGGTTATGTTGACCAGATGCATGATGATTTGGATTCTAATAAATCAGTTTGGGAAAATGTAACCGACGGGCAGGAAACAATTTTATTGGGAAATAAACCAGTTAACTCCCGGGCGTATGTTTCTAAATTTAATTTTAACGGTGCTGACCAGCAAAAAAAGGTTGGTGTGTTATCAGGCGGCGAGCGCAATAGGGTTCATTTGGCCATTACTTTGAAAAAGAGTTCAAATGTTCTTTTACTTGATGAGCCAACCAATGATATTGATGTTAATACTTTGCGGGCTTTAGAAGAAGGTATGGAGAACTTTGGTGGTTGCGCTGTAATCATTTCCCATGACAGATGGTTTTTAGACAGAATTTGCACTCACATTCTGGCCTTTGAAGGTGAATCGCAGGTTTATTTTTTTGAAGGAAATTATTCTGAGTATGAAGAGAACAGAAAAAAAAGGACGGGGAATACAACACCCCACCGAATTAGGTATAAAAAACTAATTGGATAAATACCAATTAAAAAATATTGCTATTTCAAGTTTTCTGCCAGCCATGCTTCACACTCTGAAACAAAACCAGGTACTACTTTGACGTCGGCTTCATGGCCCAGATTTGTGTAAGTAACCAATTTATTTTTTACATCGAACTCATCCAGCTTGACTTTTAAGCTTAAAGATTGTTGATACGGAACAACCAGATCTTGCTTACCATGAAATAATAAAGTAGGTTTTGATGAGTTTTTAACAAAACTAATCGGGCTTACTTCTTTATAAATAGCAGTGTTTTCCTGCGGAGTTTGACCAACAAACCATTTTACAACCTGGGCATGCTGTGAACTTGTGTTGTATAAACTTAACAAATCAGTAGGGCCGGCTATTGAGATTACGGTTTTAATTTTATTGTCCGTATTCCTTGTATAGGTATACAATAATGCCAGATGCCCTCCGGCACTCAGTCCCATTAATGAATAAAGATTATCTGATACATTCCATTCCTGGGATTTATTGCTTACAAACTTAATCGCATTATCCAAATCATCAAGTGCCGCTGGAAATACATGATTTTCTGCCGTATGGCTTAAGCGATAATTGACAGATGCAGTGGCGTAACCTTTATTTCTAAAAGTTAAAGCAAGATCTCTTAATTCACCTTTATCTCCTGCTAACCAGGAACCACCATGTACAAGAATTATCGTTTTTGTTTCTGAATTACGATTTTTTGGAAGATATATATCAACCGTCTGGCTTGGATGGGTTCCGTAATTCAGGTTTGTTAAATCTTGGGCCTCCAAAGACGAAATATTCTTTGTTTCTTCCTTTTGGCAACCAGAAAAGGTTAAACAAGGAATTATTAACATCAAAAATATTAGATACTTCATAAACTTAAATTAATTAATATAAACATGTTGCTAAATTAAAATACAAGTTGAATGCTATTACACTATCTTTAATTATAACAAGATTTAACCTACTTAAGCTTAAAATGGTTTTATGAGTTGGAAAAAATTTAGCGGAGAAATAATCAATGCGCCAATTATTGAAGAAGTAGAAGCTGCTATTGAAAGAGAATATTGTGCCGGAAACAAATTAAAAGTTTGTATTGGAACGGATTCCCAGGTTAAAGGCAATACAATTGATTTTGCAACAGTAATTGTTTTTTTAAGGGAGAAAAAAGGCGGCTTTATGTTTATTCAACAAGAGCGCAATACTCAAAAAATGAGTATAAAAGAGCGAATGCTTGCTGAAGTTTCCAAATCAATTGAATGCGCCTACTCTCTATGTGATTTATTGGATTTGTACGATGTTGATCTTGAAGTTCACGCAGATATAAATACAAATCCCATGTTTAAATCTAACCAGGCTTTGCACGAGGCTATGGGGTACATTTTAAGCATGGGATTTGTATTTAAAGCAAAACCAGAAGCTTTTGCCAGCTCGGCATGCGCTAATAAAATGGTTCAGTAAATTTTTAAAATTTATAATATGCTCCCAATAAAAAGCTCGGCGAGCTACCCGAAGATCCGGAGGGTTTTATAAATATGTCTTTGGTGGCATTATCAACCCGAAACTCAGGAATCAAAACGAGGTTACTTAATCTAATATTTCCAGAAAGAGTAGCAGAAAATACATTTCCTCCTGTTGTTCCGGCAAAAGGGCTGGTAATGGCGTCCGAATCTGAAAAATACTCTGTTCGAAGTGTCATTCCAAAAACAGTTGCCGGATCGTAATTAAAGTAAACTGCTGATCCCCACCAATTTTTAGAAAGCAACCAGTTGTCAGACAGATCTTTTGCTTGCGAAGATGCCACAGTTCCATTATAACCCAAACTTAACTTATCTGATACAGCGCCGGTAACAACTAAATCCAATTGATTATTTCTTGAATTGACATCAGCCTTACCTAAAAGGCCGTTTAGATATACTTTTACTTTATCTTCAGCAAGAGCAACACTGTATTGTCCAATCAGGTATTTTTTTGAAAAATTAGCTGTTTTAAAATCAGTCGGATTTACAATGCCCAGCATAAAACCACTCTTACCCGAAGTAACTTCCGCTTTAAGTCCGGTATGAAAGAAAGGACCATAAGAAAACATATAACTCATGCTGTAATTGCGGTTGCCAGGTGCATCAACAAGTTCATAGCCAATATGTGTGGCCCAACTTCCGGCAGTAAACTTTACATTTTCTGAGGGTGAATAACTTAGGTAAAGCTGCTTTATTGCCAGCATGGTCTTTTCGTCATTATAAGAAAACTCTTCGGCTCTTTTCCCAAAACCAAGGTCGCCAACAACTGCCACTTTACCCATTGTGTGTTCAACTTTGAGAGAAAGCATACCCAATTCAAATGAGTTTTGAGAATTTGTAAAACTTGTATAATTATTAAAAGTGTTTTCAACTTCTGTGGCATTAAGTAAGCTATATCGGTAATAAGCGTCTGCAAAACCGGATATTTTGGGTGTCGTGACCACTCTTACTGAGTCCTGTGCATAGGCGCAAGAGGGTCCCATAACTATCAAAATGATAATTCTTTTTAAATTGAACATAAGATTTTTTTTAGGTTTTGATTTATAAAATAGAGTTTTACATAAACAGTTCTTTCTCAAACTGAGATGCATCCTTTTCGGTAGTTTTTCCGTTCTGACTTACGAGCAAGGTTCCTTGTAAGTATTTTTCGTTGTGCTGACTTTCATCAAGTCCCAATTCTTCATCTTCTGATGAAACGCGAATGGGCTGAATAAAATTTATTAATTTGAAGATCAGAAAAGATACTACGAAACTATAAACAACTACAATTACGACTCCCTTAAGCTGAGTGAAGAAAAATGCAGGATCTCCGTAAAACAAACCATCAGGTCCGGCAGAGTTTACTGTTTTGGTGGCGAATACTCCGGTTAAAATCATACCAACAATACCACCAACACCATGGCAAGGAAATACATCAAGGGTATCATCAAGTGATGTTTTTCCTTTTAATGAAATCGCAAGATTGGAAATAATGGCCGCGACAAAACCGATAAAGATACTTTGTGGTATGGCTACAAAACCTGCCCCTGGGGTTATTGCTACCAAACCCACTACGGCCCCAATGCAAAATCCGAGAACAGAAGGTTTTTTTCCTCTTATCACATCAAAAAACATCCAGCAAAGTCCTGCTGATGCTGCTGCTGCATTCGTTGCGGCAAAAGCAGAAACAGCTAAGGAATTTGCACCTAACGCAGAACCTGCATTAAAACCAAACCAACCAAACCAAAGTAATCCCGTTCCGATTAACACGTAAGGTATATTTGCAGGTGGGATTTCTGCTCTGTCAATGTGACTCTGGCGGCGTTTTAATACCAAAGCTCCGGCTAACGCGGCACAACCCGCTGAAATATGAACAACCGTTCCGCCAGCAAAATCAAATACGCCCATTGCAAATAGAAACCCATTAGGATGCCAAGTCCAATGCGCCAAAGGGAAGTATACCAGCAAACCAAAAAGTGCAATAAATAAAATATAGGATGTAAAACGGATTCTTTCAGCAACCGCTCCAACTACCAGGCCCGGCGTAATGATTGCGAACATTAATTGGAATGTTGCAAATAAAGCTAAAGGTATCGTTGGGGCCAGACTCCATGGTGCTCCAGAACTTACATCTTTAAAAAACAAAAATGTGAAAGGGTTGCCAATAAATCCACCAATAGAGTCGCCAAATGCAAGGCTAAATCCTACAGTAACCCAAAGAATAGTTGTTACACCGGCAGCAACCACACTTTTAATCATTGTTGAGATAACGTTCTTTCGATTAACCATCCCACCATAAAAGAAAGCTAAACCAGGTGTCATTAAAAACACAAGTGCTGTTGCAACCAAAACCCATGCAATATCAGCTGGCACATACTTTCCAGTGTCAACAAACACGGGTAGAGAAGGTACGAACATTGATAAAATGGCCAATATTGTTAAAATAGTAAATGGTCCATATTGTTTTAAAGTAATTGTGCTCATATTATTAATATTTAAACAGTTTTTAATAATTATTAATCAAATTTAATAAAAAATGTTAATTAATTTGATAAAGAACTTAAAATTAACCAAATTTTTATAAAATTTTGAATAAAATACGGCATAAAGTGGTATAATTATAAATATCTGGCAGATTTCATCTAACATAATTGCTAATTTAAAATCAAAACACCAAAATTTTATTAAAAAATGACGATAAGTCTCATTAAAATAAAAAAAATAGTTAAAATTTTAAAAAATGGATAGCAAATTTAAAATTATTAGAAAAAATCTGTAAAACTTTGGTACCTATATGTATGTAAAGGGTACCATCTTGTAAAATGTTAAACAAGAAGACAGTTAATTAAAGGCTAAAACCCTTAGTTACAGATTGGGTGGGAATAAGGACTGATTTGAATGGATAAACTATTGACTGGTAGAA
>JACMND010000116.1 GCA_014378705.1 Pedobacter sp.
AACATGTGTGTATTTGCCCATCACAATTTTTTAAAAGTCCCGCCTTTTGGCAAGATGGATTGTATAAGCTGCCGCAATGTGCTTATTTATATGGAGCCTTACCTGCAAAAAAAGGCGTTAACTACTTTTCATTATGCGCTAAACCCAAAAGGTCTTTTATTGTTGGGCAAATCAGAAACTACCGGCGGTGTGCCCGATCTTTTTGGGGCCGAAGGGGTAGGCGATAAACTATACACCCGCAAAGATGTACCCGGCAGGTTTATGCAGGTAGCAAGCCAGCGAAGTGAACAAATTTTGAACCGCCCACCTGACAGCGTCAAAAGCGAAGCCATCCGCACTGATTTTCAAAAAACAGCCGATGATATTTTACTTACCAAATACACACCAGCCGGTGTGGTGGTAAACGAAACCATGGATATTGTGCATTTTCGTGGGAATACCTCAACTTATCTGGAACAGGCCCCAGGCAAACCCAGCCATAATTTATTGATGATGGCAAAAAACGGTTTGGGTTTTGAATTGCGCAATATTTTACACAAAGCAAAAATTGAAAAGGTACCGGTTATAAAAGAAAATATACCACTAAGTGTAAATGGCCACCTGCTGAATATTTCCATAGAAGCTGTTCCATTACCCAATACGATGGAGCCTTATTACCTGATACTTTTTCACGACAATAATTTAAACGATACCGATTCATCGGTAAAAACCAATAGGAAAAAAGTCTCGGCTAAAACAAAAAAAGAAGAAAAAGACATACAAATACAACTGTTAGAGCAGGAACTTGCGCAGGCCCGTGAAGATATGCGGAGCATTACCGAAGACCAGGAAGCAAGCAACGAAGAACTGCAAAGTGCCAATGAGGAATTGCTGAGTGGCAGCGAAGAGTTACAAAGCCTGAACGAAGAACTGGAGACCAGTAAAGAAGAATTGCAAAGCACCAATGAAGAATTAAGCGTTTTAAATCATGAACTGATCAGCCTTAACGAGCAGGTAACAGATGCAAGAAATTATTCCGAATCTATTGTGGCCACCCTGTATCAGCCTTTGCTGGTGCTGGATAAACACCTGCGGGTAAAATCGGCAAACCAGGCTTTTTATAAAATATTTAAAGTAGATGAACAGGAAACAGAAGGAGTATTGATTTATGACCTGGGCAACCGGCAATGGAATATACCCGAACTGCGAACTTTGCTGGAAGAAATTTTACCACAAAAAAAACACATCACCGATTTTGAGGTAACACATAATTTTTTATCAATTGGCGAAAGGGTAATTTTATTAAGTGCCCTTGAATTAACAAGAGAGAAAAAAGAAGAGAAATTAATCCTGCTTTCTATTGAGGATATTACCGAAAGGAAAGAGGCGGCAAAAAAAATTGAAGAAAACGAAAAGCATCTGCAAAATATTTTTCTGAATGCGCCTACTGCCCTTTGTATTCTTGAAGGAACTGAACAAAAGGTCATTTTGGCAAACAAAGCTTACGAAAAATTAATCAACCGCAAGGCAGCCGATTTACTCGGCAAAAGCAATCGTGAAGTCTTTCCTGAATTGATAGGCACAGGCACGTTTGAATTATTTGACAAGGTTTTTGAAACCGGTGAACCATTTTCTGCTCCCGAATATGCCGCAATGGTTGACCTCAATAATGAAGGTGCGCCCCGGCAGTGTTATTTTAATTTTTCTGTGGATCCATTGAAAAATGATTCGGGAAAAATTTATGCAGTAATGGCGATGGCTTATGACATTACACCGCAGGTTGAAACAAGAAAAAAAATTGAAGAAAACGAACATCGTTATCACATGATGCTCATGAACTCTCCGTTTGCTTTTTCAATAATGAAAGGGAAGAATATGGTAGTAACCCTTGCCAATGACCTGATGAAAGATTTTTGGGGAAAAGGCCAGCAGGTGGAAGGAAAACCGGTTTTCGAGGTTTTACCCGAGCTTATTGACCAGCCCTTTCCGGCTTTGTTAGATAAAGTTTATAGCAGTGGTGAGCCTCTTAACGCCAATGAAATACTTGCCCGGTTAAATCGCAATGGCATTATGGAAGATCGGTATTTCAATATTGTATTTCAACCCCATTTTGAGGCAGACAAAACAATATCTGGAGTAATATGTATTGCACATGAAGTAACAAGCCAGGTGCTTGCCCGCAAACAAATTGAAGATAGTAATAAGCGGTATAACATGCTGCTGATGCAATCGCCATTTGCATTTGCAGTGCTTAAAGGAAAAGATATGGTTGTTACCCTGGCTAACGATAGCGTAAAAGAAATGTGGGGCAAAGGAAAAGAAGTAGAAGGCAAACCATTCATTGAAGTTTTACCCGAACTTAAAAACCAGCGGTTTCCAGTTTTGCTCAATGAAGTTTACACCACCGGCATTCCTTACTCCTCCTATGAATCACTAGTAGTGCTGCAGCGGAATGGAATAATGGGAGATACCTATTTTAATTTTACTTATCAGCCCTACCGTGAAGCAGATGAAACTATTTCGGGTGTAGTTATTATTGCCACCGAAGTAACGCCGCAGGCAATTTTAAATATAAAAATAAAAGAAAGCGAAGAAAAATTCAGTACACTGGCAGATAATATGGAAAATCTGGCCTGGATAGCTGATGGTGGCGGATCGGTATACTGGTATAATAAAAGGTGGTTTGAATATACAGGCACTACATTGGAAGAGATGGCCGGTTGGGGCTGGCAGAAAGTGCATCATCCAGATCATGTTGATGATGTTGTAGCCTTTGCAAAAAAGGCATGGTACATTAACGAACCTTTTGAACTTACTTTTCCGCTGCGCAGGCACGATGGTGAATACAGGTGGTTTCTTACCAGTGCAAGGCCGATAGCAGATGCAGATGGGAAAGTAATAAGGTGGCTTGGTACCAATACAGATATTACAGCGCAAATAGAAGCAACAAAAAAAATAGAAGAAAGCGAAGCATTCAACCGCAGTATCCTGGAAAACAGTCCTGATTGCGTAAAGCTGGTTGATCGAGATGGCCACATTCAGTTTATGAATACCAACGGACTCTGTTTATTGGAAATTGATGATTTTAAGAGCATAAAAAATAAACCCTGGACCGAGCTCTGGGGCAGTGATACAAAGCCGGTGGTATTGGATGCGATTGATAAAGCCCTGCATGGCAAAACGGTACAGTTTCAGGCATTAGGCCATACAGTTAAAGGGACGCCCAAGTGGTGGGATGTGATGGTATCACCGTTTGTACAGCCGGGTACCGATTTGGTGAGTAGTATTATTTCTGTATCAAGAGATATAACCAGCCAAAAGGAATTTCAGTCGCTTTTGGAATATCGTAAAGCCCTGTTGGAAGCGCATAATGAAGCCAGCGTTGACGGTCTGTTGCTGGTTGACTCACTGGGGAAAATTATTTCTTACAATCAGCGGTTTACAGAAATATGGAATATGCCAAAGAGCCTTGTGGCTGAAAATAACGACGAAAAAACTTTGGCTTTCGCGATAGCACAGTTGGTTCATCCAGAGCAATTTATGGAAAAAATGAATCATCTGTATGCCAATCCGGATGTGATTAGTATTGATGAGCTTGAATATTTAGACGGTAAAATTGTAGAAAGGAATGGTTACCCGATAGTTGCACCGGATGGCAGCTATTATGCCTGGAGCTGGACGTTTCGCGACATTACCGAAGCCAGAAAAGCCGAAATCGCAGTGGGTTTAAGTGAACTAAACTTTCGCCAGTTGGCCGAATTAATGCCTGAAAAAATTAGCCATGCCGATGCTGAGGGTAATTTTATTTATTTGAATCAAAACTGGTTAGATTACACCGGTTTAAGTTTTGAAGAATTAGAAAACTGGGGAGGCGAAAAAACAATTCATCTAAACGATTTGGAAGAAGTGACCTCCCGCTGGCAGCATTCTATCAAAACAGGTGATAACTTTGAGATGGAGATGCGCATAAGAGATACAAACGGAGATTACATATGGCATCTCAGCCGCTCGGTAGCTGTTAAGGATGACATGGGCAATATAAAAAAGTGGATAGGCACCACAACCCAGATACAAAAGCTAAAAGAAGACGAGCAACGCAAAAGCGATTTTTTGAAAATGGTAAGCCATGAATTAAAAACCCCCGTAACTTCTATTAAAGGATATGTGCAGTTTTTATCTAAAATGCTTAATAAGGAGCAGGAAGAATTGTTACAACCATTGCCTCTCAGAACTTCGTTAACGCGTATTGATAGCCAGTTGGGGCGTTTAACACGATTGATAACCGAATTGCTTGATCTCTCCAGAATTGAGGAGAGTAAAATTGTACTTGAAAAGCAGCCTTTTAAACTTAATGATTTGGTACTTGAAGCGATTGAAGATATCCGTTTTTCCAGCCCCAGACATGAAATCATTGTCTTGGGCAAACAAAAGTTTTCCATATTAGGGGATAGGGATAGGATTGGCCAGGTAATTATTAATTTTATTACCAACGCCATAAAATACTCTCCACACAATGACACTATTGAAGTTAGAATAAATAAAGTGGATAATAACCGGGTATCGGTGAGTGTAAAAGATGAAGGGATTGGTATTGATAAAAAAGATCAGGAAAAAATATTTGATCGTTTTTATCGTGTTGAAGGGAAAAACGAACAACGTTACGGAGGATTTGGAATCGGTTTATACATTGCAGCAGAAATTGTAAAGCGTCATGAGGGATCCATTAAGGTAGAAAGCGGACTAGGAAAGGGTTCCATTTTTACGCTCACTTTACCTTATATATCTAAATAAGTCCTTTAAGTTGGATCTGAGATAGGGCTTACGGTTTTGCCGGGTTTAACGTTTGTGCCATGCCGGGCTTGACCCGGCATCTCCTTTTATACCCTGGGATTGCAGGTCAAACCGCAGAGATATTCAATACCCTTGTTTAGGCAATGGAATTCCATTAGAACATATGGAACAAATTTTGGCAGTTTTAAAACAAATTACCGAAAATAAAGAAATGTTGAAATTTATTTCAATCGTGTTTAAGAGTTGCAATGTAGAGGGAAAATAAATAGGGAATCTGAAAATTTTAAATAGGAAAAATGGTTTCTTTTTGCAAACAACGTGTTAAATTTTTCCATCACAATAATCATTTATCAATAGGTTATTACCTTATCAACAGTTAAGTCTATACTACTTTTCTTTACACAAGTATTCCCTAAAAACGCATCCTTTAAGTTTTTATCCAGGACCTATTTTTTATAAGGTGAGGTGGTAAAGAAATAAAATCCGGCCAGGTATCTAAAAATTATAAACTCAAATACAGGTTTTGGCTTTAGCCGATAGGTTTAAATCAG
>JACMND010000117.1 GCA_014378705.1 Pedobacter sp.
CGACCAGAGACAAGAAATACAAAAGTGAAAAACATTTTAATTATGGAACTCATTTCAGACAAAATAAAAGTGAAAGATATCCTTGAATGGAAGAAGGGAAACATACTCCGTGTTAACCCGGAGTACCAAAGAGGCGCTGTGTGGAAAGAAGGCCAACAAAAGAAGCTGGTGGATAGTGTTATGAGGGGCTACCCTTTACCAATGATATACCTGCATCATAAAAAACAAACCATTGGTGGCATTTCCCGAGAAGATTTTGAGATCATTGACGGCCAGCAAAGGATCAATGCTTTATATTATTTTGGAGAAGGCGCCTTCAAATTATTTGACCCTGTTAAAGATGATAAAGATGCAAGATTCCCACAATTTATAAAAGATATGCCCTGCCCGTGGGCCAGTTGCGAATACCACACGCTGCCGGAAGATTTAAGACATAAGTTTGATAATACGGAGATTTTTATTGTGAAAATAACCACCCATAATGAAGATGAGGCCCGTGATTTATTTATTCGCCTGCAAGCCGGCCTGCCATTAAATGCACAGGAAAAAAGAGACGCTTGGCCGGGAGGCTTTACAGAGTTTATCTTAAAGTATGGAGGCAAAAGAGAATTGGTGCGTTACCCAGGGCATGATTTCTTTCGTAAAGTTGTTTTAACCCCATCAGGCGACAGGGGCGAAATAAGAACACTCTGTGCACAGATAGCCATGTTGTTTTTACAGGAGGCAACGAAAGGCAACTGGATGAATATAGGCACCAAACCTGTTGATGACTATTATTATCAGAATCTGGGCTTTAATATTTATTCAGACAGCGTAAAACGGTTTTCAAAAGTTCTTGATGCTGTTGTAGACCTTTTTAATGGTTACAAAGGCCCCAAATTAAAAGTGCATGAAGCCATACATGTTGTTTTATTAATTGACAGTCTTATAGACGAATACACCTCTTCGTGGGAAAAGGACTTTATAAATGCTTTTGATACTTTCAGGCACAAATCTGCTATTGATAAAAAAGCTAAAGACGGAGAGTATTGGTTAAAGTATGGAACTTTAACAATGACACAGGCTGCAGGTGCTAGTACCATTCAGGCACGTCACGATTTTTTTTCAAGAAAGATGTTGGAAACTTTACAACCATTAAAAAAGGACAATAACCGGATATATGGCCTGCTTGAAAGGGAGATTCTGTATTTCCAGTATAGAAAACAATGTGTGGTCTGCGATGAAGAAATCCATTGGGATGATTTAGAAATTCATCACTTGGATGAACATCAACATGGCGGACAAACAACACTGGAAAATGGTGTGCCGGTACATAAAAAATGTCATCCAAAAGGACACGCCGCAATGAACTTTTATAAAGAATGGAAAGTTGAAAAAGAAAAAGCCTCTATTACAGAAACCAATACGTTTCCTGTAAATAATTTTAAAATGAAAGGAAATACACTTTCATCATACAGCGGCTCAATTAAGTACAAAATTGAAAGCAACAAAAAAGATGTGCTTGCCATTGGCGTAATTAATGAAAATGGAAAGCTTGTGATATTTAAGGGTTCAAAGATCGCAGCACAGGTATCTGAAAATTTTGATGTCAATGCCTCAGCGCCTTCAACAAGAAGAAAAAAATTAATTGAAGAAGGTGCAATTGATGAAAATTTCATCTTTACAAGAGATGTTATTTTTAATTCAAAAAGCAATGCTGCAAGTTTGGTTCTTGGACATTCCGCTAATGGCAATGTTTTCTGGATTCCAATTAGAGATGAGATGGCCGAATAATAACATTTAGGTGACGGCATACAAACTGCAATTGTCGAAAATTGATAATTGTCGAAAATCCTAGTTGCATGAATCTATTGCTTAAAAATTAAGCGATCTGCTTAAAAATTATTTTTTGACTATAATGAACCAACAAAATGAAATTAGATGATAACATTAGAAAATTGAGAGCGCAAATTGATAAGCTTTACGAGCCATCCACAATTTTTTTATCGTGGCTAGACACGACATTAGAAATTATTGAAACAATATTTGGCAAAGGAAGTACAGCTCTATCAAATTTTAAAGCATTAGGAAGCGATTATAAATACCATATTATTTATCATCCACCGGTGAAGCCGCTTTCCTTTGGCTTGAAAAAAATATTAACAGATTATGAAAAGCGTGCCGAACAAAATATTCAAGGGCTAATACAACAATTGGAGCACCAAAAACAAGAAAATGAATTACTACAACAACAGTTGAAATTAAAAAATCAAAAGACATTAGCTGATAACAAAAAGAGTCTTGAAAATTTTGAACGTCAGGAAAAAGAAAGAGAGCTTTTTGAAAAAGAACAAGAACTTAAAACTAAAGCAATACCTCCTTCTCCTACATTGAAAAAAAGGAAGTTTTTTGTTTATAAATTTGATAATGTTAGGAAAATTTATGAAATTTCATTGCCTGTTATCTTATCTACTCTAGCGGTTTCTGCAACACTTATGGGACTTCTTTACAACGTAGGACTTAATCAAGGTAAAACAAATTTTAGCACAGAAACTCAGCGGATTTATAACTCAAATGAAAATTTAGTACATGATACCTCAACATACCTGTTAAAAATAAGGCAAGATTCTATTGTAGTTGGCAATCTTAAAGAGGAATTACTAAAACGAGATTCTGTTGAAGCTTCATACAAACTAACTATAAGTGAATTAGCGAATAAGCTATCTCCAGTAAAAAAATGAAAGAGTTTAGGCCATATAGTTCCAAGCAAAGCGATTTTGCTTCCGTGGTTGGTGTAAACTCTTCGATTACCTAGGTCGGTGTCCACCCACCGACCTGTAGCAAAATGAATTATCTTACAAATAAAAAGTGAAAGCTGAAATGGTCGGTACAAAACGTTATAGCGAGCCGGTTTTTACGTGAAGCAGAAAGATGAGTTCGGCATACTAACACATTTCGGCGAAGTATTCTAACCGAAGACTTGGTCGGGTGAGGACACCGGACCACACGGGTGAGCGGCGTTCATTTCCGGAAGTAAACCAGGCACAGAAACAAAAAATATTTCTTAACCAACTCCGTAAAATGAACATACTAAAAATCGTAATCAAAGCTTAATACTTTGATCTAATTGCAACAAAAAAGAAGAAAATTGAATACCGGGACGTAAGTCCTTTTTGTCAAAG
>JACMND010000118.1 GCA_014378705.1 Pedobacter sp.
GGTTCCTGCTTTTTTTCGTTTACAACGAAATCTTTTTTACAAGATACAAAACCCAAAAACAGGATTGATAACCCAAAATAGTAAATTTCTTTTTTTAGTTTCATGCGGTTTAGTTCCTAGAATTTAAATATTACTAATGAGTATTCTAATTTTTATTATTTGAAAATTATATTTTAAAACAGAAAGCCCCGCATCTTTAAAATGCAGGGCTTTCTGTAAGTAAAAAAAGTTATTTAATAGCTACCGCGGTAGGTATTTTTGTTTTCGGAGTTTTTTTCTCTCTTATAAACTCAACTACAAACGGTGTAGCCACAAATAAAGAAGAATACGTTCCGAAGATCACACCGATCAGCATCGCGAAAGAGAAGCCTCTTAAAATTTCGCCGCCGAAAATAAAAATGATCAACAATACGGCAATTGTACAAACGCCGGTAATGACTGTTCGGCTTAAGGTGCTGTTTAATGCGTTATTTATTACGGTAGGCAGGTTTTCATCGCTGGTATGGTGCTGCCCGATATATTCACGTACACGGTCAAATACCACAACCGTATCATTTATGGAGTATCCCATTACCGTTAAAATAGCCGCGATAAACGCCTGATCTATATCTAATGAAAATGGAACCAGGCCGTTTAATAAGGAGAAAATGGATAGCAGAATTAACACGTCATGCAACAACGCGATGATGGCCGATACACCAAACTGCCATTTCCTAAACCGGACAAGGATGTATAAGAAGATAACAACGATGGCAAAAATCACCGAATAGATTGCGGAAATCTTAATATCGTTGGCAATGGTAGGACCAACAGTCTGCGAATCTTTAATCTCATAGTTGGGGCTGACTTTTTTTAACCCGTCATTTAATTTAGAAATTACCTGGTCTGCGGCTTCAGGTGTATTTTCATCTATCAGGTAGGAAGTAGTAATCCGCACTTCGTTGGCAGATCCGAAGGTCTTTACTTCGGGGGCAACCCCAAATTCTGTAAGTAATATATTCCGTACATTATCTGTTTGAACCGGTTTATCGAATTCCACAAAATAAGAACGGCCACCTTTAAAATCAACTCCCAGACCAAAACCTCTGGTAAACATGGATATTAAGCCGGCAATAATAATGATTGATGAGAATAGATAGAAACGCTTACGGCCTGTAATAAAATCGAACTTTGAATCTTTAAACAGATTTTGGGTAGCTTTTATAGAAAAACTAATTGGCTGTTGTTTCGCAAGCAACCACTCAAATACCAAACGTGAAATGAAGATAGCAGCAAATAGGGAGGTGATGATACCAATCATTAGGGTAGTCGCGAATCCAACAATAGGACCGCTACCGAAAATATAAAGTATAACACCCGTTAAAAAGGTAGTAACGTTTGAATCCAATATGGATGACATGGCTTTTCTATATCCTTCGGCTATAGCCAGACGAATGCTTTTCCCTTCCGCCAGTTCCTCGCGTATTCGCTCATAAATTAGTACGTTGGCATCAACAGACATACCCAGTGAAAGTACGATACCCGCAATTCCGGGCAAGGTTAACACTGCACCTAACGACGCCAGTACGCCCATTAAAAAGAATAAGTTAACGATCAACGCAATATTAGCAACCCAGCCGGCTTTACTGTAATACAAAGCCATAAATAACAGGATAAAAATAATTCCTGCGATGGTGGAGATTAAACCCGCGTTGATAGATTCTAAACCAAGAGACGGGCCAACGACATATTCACTTACCACTTTGGCAGGAGCCGGTAAACGCCCGGCTTTTAAAATATTTGATAAATCCTGGGTATCTTCAACTTTAAAACTTCCGCTGATAGAAGAAATTCCGTTTGGTATTTCACCTTGAACTGTAGGGGCGGAGTAAACGACATTATCCAGTACAATGGCCACACTTTTTTTGTTGTTCGCATCCGCAGAAGCAGCAGCCGTTAATTTACGCCATTCCCGGGCACCTTCGCTGTTCATCACCATCACTACTTCCGGATTTCCACGCTGGTCGTAATCTGAACGGGCATCTGAGATAACATCACCTTCTAATGCGGGGCTGCCGTCAGGTCTGGAAGATTTCAATGCATAAAGTTCAAAAACCTTCGAATCAGCCGCAATCGGTTTTACCCCCCAAACAAGTTGTATGCTTTGGGGAATGATGGAACTAACTGCCGGCGATCTTAAGTATTTGTTAACCTTGGCGGTATCTTTCTGTGCGGCGAAACCTACAACCGGTCCGGGGCGAAGCGCTGGCTGACCGTTTTCTGTTTGAAAAGTGGCCGGGTTTAAAATGGAAAACAATGGATTTTGTCTCGTTATTTCCGCCTGGTTTTTCGCAGTTAAAGCACCTGTATCTTTTTTGCTGGTATCCCTTTTCCCTAACGATGCCAGTTTGCCACCTGCTAAAGTATCGCCTTTAACGGAAGTCTCTTTTGCAGAAGTATCCGTAATAAGGTTTGTTGAAACCAGTATCTTGTTTACATTTTCAAGCAATGGGTATATTTCTGTGTTATCGTAGGTTTCCCAAAATTCAAGTTTTGCTGATCCCTGCAAGAGTTTACGAACACGCTCAGGTTCTGTAACCCCCGGGAGCTCGATCAGAATCCTGCTGGTTCCTTCCTGCAATTGGATGTTGGGAGAAGTTACGCCGAATTTATCAATACGGGTACGAAGAATATTGAAAGAACGGTCAATAGCACCTTTGGATTCGTTCGTTAAAAATGTTTTAACCTCCGCATTGCTGGAATTGATTTTTATGTTAGAAGCATTTTCTTTTGTTGAAAAAAGTGCTGCCAGGTTTCCGTTTGGACTTACTTTTTCAAACTCCTCTACAAAAAGAGAAATAAAATCTTTTTGGCTGGTTTTTAAACGGGTTTCTGCGTTACGCAAAGCCGCGTTAAAATTGGCGTCGGTACTGTTATTGGCCAGGTTGCGTACTAATTCAGTTAAGGAAATTTCCATGGTAACGTTCATGCCACCTTTTAAATCGAGACCAAGGGGAATTTCACGTTCTTTAGCGTACTGATAGGTAATGTAGTCCAGCCCACCAAAAACCGGCTGGTTGTCCATTGAATCTAAATAAGCTTTTTCTCTTAGCGGATTGCCATTAGCAATAGCTTTTGCTTTGCCTTCTACGTGATTCGCAATCCACGTAAAAGAGAGTGAGTATAAACACGCAATTGTTAACGCTATTGCGGCGAATTTAACTAGTCCTTTACCTTGCATTTTTATTTAATTGTATAATTATATAGCCTGAAGCCTTTTTTCAGTAAGACGGCAAATCTAATTAAATTTTCTATTTATAGGATTTTAAACAAACAAATTATCAGGCATTCCTGTTACCTGCGCTCGTATGTAAGAAACGAAAAAGAATACGGGTTTTTAACGTCGGCCGCATGATCTGCACGATCTGTGAGTTTCCAAATATCCTGATCAATTTTAGGAAAAAAGGTATCCGCAACAAAAGTATGGTGAATGCACGTAACATGCATCCGGTCAACCAAACTGATGGATTGTTCAAATATAGTTGCACCGCCTAAAATGGAAACAAGTTCCTCATCCTTACAAATTTCCAATGCCTTAGCCAGGGAATCAACAGTTTCGGCATCTTTGAAAGTTATTTTTTGACTAGTAATGACGATGTTACGCCGGCTAGGCAAAGCTTTGTTGATAGATTCAAAAGTTTTGCGCCCCATAATTACAGGATGGCCAATTGTTAATTCTTTTAAGTGTTTAAGGTCTGCCGGTAAATGACAAAGTAACTGGTTATCTTTTCCAATCCCATTATTCTGATCAATGATTACGACTATCTGGATTTGCATTTAGGTGTTGGGTTGAGTTAGTTGGTTATTGGATAAATTGATCTGTTAATCAAATTGTTTGTGCGCAGTAATGCATTTTTCATGTACTAGTTCTTAAATCTCAAATCTTAATGATCACTTGGGCGTTGCCTGAAGGAGGCCAGGCTTTACACTCCAATCTTTTTGCCCGATCCCTTCGCTCTGTTCTGAAACGGCAAAAAGGATTTATGTTTCAATCCTTAACGCAAAATTTCAACCGGTTCTCGTTGTTCTTTATTCTTTTATCCGTTTTAAACCGCTATAGGGGCTTTAATTCCGGGATAAGGTGCATAATTTTCTAAAGTAAAATCTTCGAATTTAAAGTTAAAGATGTCTTTAATTTCCGGGTTAAGTTTCATTACCGGCAATGATTTGGGTTCGCGGCTAAGTTGTAATCTGGTTTGCTCAAGGTGGTTGATGTAAAGGTGTGCGTCACCAAAAGTATGTACGAAGTCGCCTGGTTTCAAACCACAAACCTGAGCTACCATCATGGTAAGCAAAGCATAAGACGCGATGTTGAACGGAACGCCCAAAAAAATATCCGCACTACGCTGGTATAACTGGCAGCTTAGTTTTCCATCCGCGACGTAAAATTGAAACAGACTATGACAAGGCGGAAGGGCCATATTTTCAATTTCTGCAACGTTCCAGGCTGAAACCATCAGGCGTCTTGAATCCGGGTTGGTTTTTATCTGGTTAATAACCTGGGTGATCTGATCAATATGCTTTCCGTCTGCCGTTGGCCACGAGCGCCATTGATGACCATATACAGGGCCTAATTCACCATGCTGATCTGCCCATTCATCCCAAATGCTTACTTCATTGTCTTTCAGGTATTTAATATTGGTATCTCCTTTTAAAAACCAAATTAGCTCATGAATTATAGAACGCAAATGAACTTTTTTTGTAGTTACCAACGGAAACCCTTTCTGCAAATCAAATCGCATCTGGTAACCAAAAATACTAAGTGTTCCTGTCCCGGTGCGGTCATGCTTTTCAGCTCCGTTGTTTAACACATGTTGCATCAGGTCTAAGTATGGCTTCATTTTGGAGAATTGAGTATTGATTGCAATTAACAACTAACAGTTCACAACTAAATTTGGTACGGATGTATAGTATTGATATTTGTTTCCTAATCTTACACTTAACAACTTGCAACAAATATGATCATTTTTCCAAACGCGAAAATAAACCTTGGCTTAAAAGTTATCAACCGTCGCGATGATGGGTATCATAACATTGAAACTGTACTTTATCCCATAAACATTAAAGATGCTTTAGAAATTGTTGAATTTAAAGAATTACAATTTAGCTATTCCGGCATAAAAATTCCTGCCAGCCCGGGCGATAATCTATGTATGAGGGCATGGCATCTGATAGCCGGTGATTTTGGGCTGCCGAATGTTCATATGCATCTGCATAAGCAAATTCCGATAGGTGCAGGCTTAGGCGGAGGATCTTCTGATGCCGCTTTTTGCATCCGTTTAATAAATGATAAATTTAACCTTGGCCTTTCGATTAGCCAGATGCAGGATTATGCCCGGCAATTGGGATCTGATTGTGCGTTTTTTATAAATAATACGCCTGTTATGGCATCCGGGAAAGGGGATGTGTTAAGCAATATTCACGTTACCCTTAAAAATTACTACCTGATATTGGTTATGCCGCCAATACAAATTAGCACTTTAAGAGCCTATCAAGGGGTAATGCCCGGATTAACAAATTTTGACCCGCGGTTACCGGAAACCTTAGCTGTAGAAGAGTGGAGAAATTTTTTGGTAAATGATTTTGAAAAATCCGTTTTTAAAATTAACCCAGAAATTAAAAAAATAAAAGAATTCTTATATAACCATGGAGCTTTGTATGCTTCCATGAGTGGAAGTGGAGCCTCAGTTTACGGAATCTTTAAACAGGAGATTAAACTGCCAGAACTCCAACAGCATAATTTTGTATTTTATGATATATAGTTCTAACTGATGGTGTGCATTGATACCTTATGTATCAAAACGATCTGTAGAATGTCTAATCATTTTTTAACATTTTAAATTTCAATTAAGAATTTTGATCACACACCGAATAAAACTTTCCCTGGGCCTTGGCTCAAGTTCTTCATAACAGGCTAATTTAATCGCCTCCCGTATTTGTTCGTCAGACCAAACACCGTGGGCTTTAATTTTATTTACCAAATAATCAACTTCCCATTCTTCGTCGCAATTAAACAATAAACGGTCTATATGCCGTATTTTTCGAATATTGTAGTCAGACCAGTCACCTTTAACAATTAATTTTGAGAGCATTAATTATAATTTTCTTAAAGATAAAGTATACTTTTTAGAAGTTATAAACAAAAGTGTAAACGGTATAAATAAATGTGTAAGCGGTAATTTTTAAATAAATTAATCGTTTAAGAAGAACCTATTAATTAATAATAAATTAATTAATATAGTCTCTGTCTTCATCCGTTAGATATTGCGTAAGTGGTTTATCTGTGGAAATTTCCTTTTCAAAATCAA
Source organism: Pedobacter sp. (assembly GCA_014378705.1). Lineage (GTDB taxonomy): Bacteria > Bacteroidota > Bacteroidia > Sphingobacteriales > Sphingobacteriaceae > Daejeonella. Next base: position 6,348 of record JACMND010000118.1, read on the forward strand.
CATTATTTAAAATAGTCGGTTTTTTAGGCCTGCCCAACATAAATCCAATAACGGCGCCTGTTAAAAACATGATACCCAATACACCAAGTTTAGGAATGGTAGTTTCTCCAAAAAACCAAAATTGCATTTCATCAGTATTTTTCATCAGTACAATGGTTATTAAAACTGAAATGATAATAATGAAGACGGTTTTTGGGTTCATTTTAAAACTGATAAGTTAATCCTGTTTCGAATATCGGATTTTGAGTTGGGTTTTGGCTAACAAATATAAGTTTACTACTTACTTCAAAGTTTGGTAAATAAAATCTTAGCAGGTTCATATCCGCAAGCAATTCAATACCAAATGTTCTTGGAAAAAATTGATTGTTAAAAACGTTTTCAAAATCAGCAAAAAGTCCGGCTTTTAAACGTTTAACATAAGCAAGTGGGCCGATTTCCAGATCTGGATAAAACAAAGGAAAGCGGTAATCAAATAGAAGTGTGTTTTGAAGCTCCCCGGCCGGATTCAATTGATAATATCCGCTGACTACAGGAATTTCGGTTACTAAATTGAAATCCCCACTTCGGCTTTGTACATTAAAACTCGTTTGAAAAGAATGGTTTGTTAAAACTCCTGGCGTATAAAACAGGCTTCTGATAGTTATCAATTCCCCCTTCTGCTTAAAATTTAAGGGAAGGTGTTCGTATGAAACAGTAAGGTTCTGGCCCCAGGGAGGAGCCAAATCGCGGGCACTACGTAAGGTGTTGTGATTAAAATATATCTGATATTTTATGGGAAACAGAAGTTTGGAAGAAAATTTAGAAGGCGTATTTTGAATACTATATCGGGAGGTATAGCTTGTAGACACATTTAAACCTACCCTGTAAATCTGATTGAGTTTATTCATTAAAAACGGAACCCGCATCGAAAACTCAGTTACATTTTCACGCCAGCTAACCGGGGTAATTACAGCGTTGCCTGATACTGTACTTTTAAAATAACTTAATCTAGCCCGATTAATAAACTTTATATCTAGTAAAGGATAGAATTTTTTGTAAGTAAAACCAGACAGGTATTCGCTTTTATGAAGCCCGGTATTGTATTGATAGCCCGCATAGAGATTAAGGGTGTTTAATTTGTTATTTGATTTGAGCTGTAACCCTATAGTAGGGTTATTGTTTATATCTGAGTTATCTGTAATGGGGGATAAGCTATGAAAATAAAACAGATTTTTAATTTCAGTATAAGGTTGGCTTTTAAAATTCCTACCCGGAACGCTGTCAAAAACATTTTTCATCCCCTCCTGAATTGCCAATGGTTCGGCAAAATTTATGAAAGTGTTTTTTAACTTACTAATTTCAGTTCCGGCTGTATCTTCATAATGTATACTTGAAATATCGTAACCAGAAACCTGATAATTATTAAAGAAAATTCTTGCAGAGGCCGAATCGTAAATCGGGTTAAATGCACCGTATTGGGCTGAAGTAAGTTGATATATTTTTTTTCCTGCTGGATTAAAACGGTAAACATTATCAATTCCGTTAAAATGAGCCTTAAAAATAATCTGTTCACCCGCATAAGAAGGTTTGGAAAATTGCTGCTTTTGAAATGGTAATACCTGATTAATTTTTGAAGTTTGCCTTGTGATTTCCATAATGCTTTCACCATCTGAGGTTACAGCAACATAAATGAGTTTTGTTCCGTTTTGGTTAAAAGCTGGAATCTGTATCATAAAATTTTGATCGTTGGCATATTCTTTTAGTTGTTCACCTGTTTCCGGATCAATCTCTACCAAAGAAATATTGTTTGATTCTGTGATTTTTACAGCAACTATGGTCTTCCCGTCAGGTGACAATGCCGGAGAAAAAAGCCGGCTTTTATGGGTTAGTTGCTTAAAAGATCTGCTATTTAAATTAAAAATATTAATAACATTGTAAGACCTCTTATGATACCGCTTATCGAATCGGAATTCATCCCACACAATTTTTCCTGAAGAATAACTAAAATTCGGAGTTTCCTGATAACCGATCTTTAAAATTAGTTTTTCGTTTCCACTTTTATCAACTAGATAAAAAGCAGGTGCTTTTGAATAACCGTTTTTTAATACCAATATGTTATTTAAACTTACCGGCGAAGGCAGCATGTAATCAATAGGAACAGCTGAGTTCCTTTTATTTATGGATATATACGGAATTGTTACAGCTTGCGCTGATTGATCCTGCCATAATTTTTTTAACTCAGCTACAGTTTCATTATGTAGTTTTCGGGATGATAAACCGGTGAATTTTTTTAGTGCGGTGCTAAAGCTGTAAGGTCGGATGGGGTTCTTAGCAATCCCTGAAATAAGGGTGTCTACAATAAATTTCCCATAATCCCGTCGTAATTTACTTGTCATGAAGTAGCCAAGCTGGTAATACCCGGGAGTGCGATCTTTAACAGAGCCAAAATAGTTTTTAGAATAACGATATGTCCGGCCACTTAAGGTATTGGCCCTGAAAAAAAGTTCCCATGAAGGAAGCCTTCCCCTGCCTGCTTTTGTAAGGGAAGTTTCTATTCCTACAGCATCTCCTTCATAAAACCAGGGTGGGAGGGTAACCCCAAATATCGCCAAAGCAAGCTCTTCAAAAAATGGTGCTGACAAATTTCCGGTTAACTTATCGAATTGTACGACATGCCTAAGTTCATGGACTGCTAAACTATTCAGCCAATCCTGGTAGTCAAATTCCTGAGAAGGTGTAGTAAAAAACTCAGCCCGTCGTGGAGCAAGCTGTACAAATCCATTAGAAGTTGTTCCCTGGTTTTGCAGGATTATAGAAATCTTTTTCGGGGTCGTATTTAAACTTGAAGCAACCTGAGGTATTATAAAATCCAATGTATTAGCCATCCTTATCGCTTCTCTTTTAAGAGTAGCCGGAAAGATTATTTGAAACTGTTTTGTATTAATCTGTCTCCATTTAACACTTGGCGGATTCTGGGCTTCATCAAATACCTGGCCTTTAAGTAAACTTGAAGTTATTATAAAGTATATTAATACTAAAAAACTGATTAACAGTGATTTACATACTTTTAAAATAATATTTTTAAACAACTGCTAAGATTTTTAGTTTATCAAAATTGGTATCGTATTTTTATACTATTAATGAACATGAGATAAATTCAATATAACACTGATTTATAGCATTTTATAAATGTTATATTTTTTACAAAGCTCCTCTTTTATGGTTTTTTTTTGAGTAAATATCTTCAGTTTCATTGATTAACCAATTTTTAAAAACCCATTAATTTTAATATTATAACTTTCATTATTGTCTTATTTTTTTGCCAGAGAAAAATACTTAAAAATAAATTTAACATCGCTAAAAAAATTGAGACTCACTGCTAAAACTATAGAGATTAATCCCATTTGTGTTTAAGCAAGGTGCTATACAATCGGTATTTGTTTGTTTAGTTTTTGATGTTGAATTCTGTTTTTGATAAACGGATATAAAAAAATGGCTATGAGAATAATGAAGCACCCCGCATAAAATCCGATAGTCATTTGTTCTTTTTTTCCTAGAAAAAGAAAGGCGAGAAGAATTCCGTAAACCGGTTCTAAATTAGTTATTAAAGCTACCCTGAAGGCGGTAAGTTCTTTCATCACAGAAACACCCGCAACATAGGCAACCGAAGTACAGATTGTACCGAGAATTAATAAATAGGCAAGGTCTGAAAAATTAAGTTTCATTTCCTCTGTAAATTCACCCTTTAAAACCATTAACAAAGAAATCCAAAACCAGGCGCCTATTAATTCATAAAAGCTTATTACCGTTGCCGATCTATTTTTAACCTGTTTGGAATTTATGATAGAGAATAAGCTGGCACATAAAGCGCTTAACAATCCACAAATGATCCCAAAAGTATATTGAGATTCAAATTTAAATATTAAATATATGCCGGTAATGATTAGAAAACCGATAATAATTTCGAGCTTGGATATTTTTTTATTACTTAAGATCGGTTCAAGGATAGCTGTAAATAACGTTAAAGAAGAAAGGCAGACTAATGCTACAGAGACTGTGGAAGACTTAATTGATTGAAAAAATAATATCCAGTGTGCTCCTACAACGGCACCAGTAAAAAATAATTTAATTAATGTTATACGGCTTACTTTAAAGGATTTTTTACTGAATATAAAATACAGGTAAAGAGTAATAAATGCTATTAAAACACGATACCAAACCAAATGAGTAGCAGAAACAGATATGAGTGCCCCAATTATTCCTGTAAATCCCCATATTAATACGGTAATGTGCAAAACTGCCAGATTTCTATTTTCGGCTGTGTTTCTTAAATAAGATTTCAACATCATTTATTTAGGGGCCTTGATTAAAAGGTAAATTCCCAAAGTTCCAAAAATAATATTTGGTATAAGCACAGCAATTAATGGGGGCAAACCGCCCTTTAAAGCAAACATGGTTGAAAATTGTATAGATAATATATAGGCAAAACTTAAAAAGATGCCAATTCCGAGCGGCAGACCAATGCCACCCCTTACTTTTCGTGATGATAAAGAAACGCCCATTAGCGTAAGCACAAACGCAGACAACGGATAAACAAAACGCTTATATTTTTCAAGTAAAAGATTTGCCATCACGCCGGTACCTCGGATTTCTTCTTTTTGAATCCTCTCATTTAGTTCGGCCATATTCATTGCGGAATAAAGATTATCATAAATCTCGAAATCTTTTGGCCTGAAATCCAACGTGGTGTCTTTACTGGTTCCGTAAGTCATTTTTTCTTTTAAACTATCGATGGTTCTAATGGAATAATTATAGATTGTCCACTTTAGTTTAACTGAGTCCCAGGCGATGCGGTCAGCTATTAATTTCTCTTTTAATTCATCCCCGTTAAACTTATCCATAGAAAACTTGTAACCGATACGGTTGGTATTATCAAAATTTTCAATGTACACATAACTGTTTTTATCAATCTGCATGTGTGTATACATTTTAGAATTATCAGTTTTTGGATTTACGTATATATTTTCAAAATCAACCATTAAGCGGTTTGTCTCTGGAATAATAAAAAGATTAAAAATGAGAGTTACTAAAAATATAATTGATGATGAAATGATGTAAGGCCTTAAAAATCGTTTAAAACTTACACCACTACTTAAAATGGGTACTATTTCGGTTTGATCGGCCATCTTAGCCGTAAAAAGAATAACCGCGATAAAATTTATTAAAGGCGAAAGAAAATTGAGATAAAAGGGAATGAAACCGGCATAGTATTCAAATATTATTTTGCTTAATGGAGCGTCATGCTTTAAAAAGTCATCCAGTTTCTCTGATACATCAAAAACAACAATAATGACAGTAAAAATGCCTAGCGTAAAAATAAATGTGCCGAGATATTTTTTGATGATATACCAATCAATAATCTTAATCATTATAAACGTTGTGCTAAACGACTAATCATTGTGTTTTTCCAGGCGTAAAACTCACCGCTAATTATTTTTTGACGTGCTTCATTTACCAGCCACATATAAAAATGGAGATTATGAAGTGTAGCAATTTGTGCCCCCAAAATTTCTTTTGAATGTACCAAATGTCTAAGGTAGGCTTTAGAATAGTTTGTATCGGCAAAAAGATCGCTGTCTTCTTCAATGGCCGAAAAATCATCTTTCCATTTATCGTTCCGGATGTTTATTACTCCATTTTTGGTGAAAAGCATTCCGTTACGTGCGTTTCGGGTTGGCATCACACAATCAAACATATCTATTCCTAAGGCAATGTTTTCGAGAATATTGACAGGTGTGCCGACGCCCATTAAATAACGCGGTTTGTTTTCAGGAAGAATTTCACAGACAACTTCTGTCATTGCGTACATTTCTTCAGCCGGTTCACCCACAGATAATCCACCAATCGCATTTCCATCCCGCTCATAAGACGCAATTATTTCGGCAGATTGCTTTCGCAGATCTTTGTAAATAGAACCCTGAACAATAGGAAACATGGTTTGTGAGTGGCTGTAAAGTGGCTGTGTGCTATCAAACTGATTGCAGCATCGTTTAAGCCAGCGGTGCGTTAAATCGATCGACCGCTTTGCATAACCGTATTCGCAGGGATATGGGGTACATTCATCAAAGGCCATAATTATATCCGCACCTATAACCCGTTGCGTGTCCATTACATTCTCAGGTGTAAATAAATGTTTAGAGCCGTTAATATGAGATCGGAACGTTACACCATCTTCCCTGATTTTTCTTACATCAGATAAAGAATAAACCTGATAACCGCCGCTATCTGTTAATATAGGTTTATCCCAGCCTATAAAATTATGCAAACCACCTGCCGCATGAATAATTTCTAGTCCCGGGCGCATAAATAAATGATAGGTGTTCCCCAGGATAATCCTGGCTTTTATATCTTCAGCTAATTCTCTTTGATGAACAGCCTTAACGGTTCCGGCAGTACCAACCGGCATAAAAACAGGTGTTTGGATAACCCCGTGGTCTGTGTTAATTTCTCCGGCACGAGCGTTAGTATGGAGGTCTTTGGCTGTTAGTTTAAATTTCATTAAAAATAGTAATCACGAAATGCTCAAAAGTAAGAAATTACCTTGTCTTGGGGGAGATCTTCTAAAGAGCGATAATTCTTGCAAGAATTATTTTATTGAAATCAAAGTTATTTAACTAAAAATTACAAATTTGCATTGTATAAAATCGAATTATCATTGCAATATATTTGTATCAGTATTTTTTATTTATTTCAGATTGGATTCATAATTCAGCTCTATTACACCCTGATTATTCATCAAAAATTATCAGCATATCCAATTCGCGATAAAGTTATTACCGAAAATCAATTGCCTTTATCAGTGATAATATGTGCCCGGAATGAAGAACGGAACCTTGTAAAAAATCTACCCTTAGTTTTAGAACAGGAATATATAAATTATGAAGTAGTTGTTGTTAATGACTGCTCATCAGATGGTTCTGAGCAAGTTCTGAGGCAATTATCCCTTCAATACCCGCATCTTAAAGTGTTAACCATTGAAGAGCATAATCGATATAAACACGGCAAAAAATTTGCTGTCACACTTGGTATAAAGGCTGCCAAAAATGAATTGTTGTTATTTACCGATGCCGATTGCTGGCCTGCGGGCAAGCAATGGCTACGGATTATGTCGTCAAATTTTATTGCAGGTACACAAATTGTTCTGGGGTATTCTCCTTATCAGAAGTTAAGCGGATTTATAAATAATTTGATCCGTTTCGAAACTTTTTTTACCGCTTTAAACTATCTTTCTTTCGCCCTTTCGGGGCAGCCGTACATGGGTGTTGGCCGTAATTTGGCTTATACCAAAAGCTTATTTTTTAAGGGGAAAGGTTTTGCATCGCACATGCACATTCTTTCTGGCGATGATGATCTGTTTGTAAATCAAAACGCAACTCATTCTAACACAGTTATAGAAATACATCCGGATGCGCAGGTTTGGTCTGAACCAAAGAACAGTTTTAAAAATTACTTTAAACAGAAATTACGGCATCAGGGTGCTGGCCGGATGTATAAAAACGCACATAAGTTAACGCTTACCTTACAGGCAGGTTCAGCAATTGTGTTTTACACAGGACTTATTATCCTCATTATCTGTGATGTACAGTTATTGTTTATTTTGGGTTTGTATTTTTTTAGGTTAGTTACTCAGTTAGTTATATATTTCAAAATCTTTAAGAAGCTAAACTGTTTTGATCTATTATGGTGGTTTCCAGCTTTGGATTTCATTTATTACTTTTATATGCTTGCTCTCAGCATTATTACAATTTTTAAGAAGAATATAGAATGGAAGTAAATCCTAATTTTTCCGCTAATGCGAAGAATGATTTTTACCTGGTAGAAAAAGCAAAAGAAGGAAATCAAAAAGCTTATGCTGATTTGATGCAGCGCTATAAAGATTCCATTCATTTTATGGCTTTAAAAATGGTAAACAACAAGGATGACGCCATGGATCTGACAGTTGAAACATTTGCCAAAGCTTTTGAAAATCTCGAAAAATATAAACCTGATTTTGCGTTTAGTACCTGGTTATTCAGAATAGCAACAAACAATTGTATCGATTTTATCAGAAAGAAAAAGATCAGTACCATGTCAATTGATAGTATGGTAGATGATGACGGGGACGACCGCCCTTTGCAGATACGCTCTGATACTTTAAATCCGGAAGAAACAGCCATTAAAAAGCAGCAGAATGAACAGTTAAAACAGATTGTAGATAAGTTACCTTCCAGATATAGGATTTTAATAAAATTAAGATATTTTGAAGAGTTCTCTTACGAAGAGATTGCTCAACAACTTGATTTACCACTTGGAACTGTTAAAGCACAACTTTTTAGGGCTCGCGATCTGCTTTCAAATGTTATGAACCGCAACAAAAAGAGTTCGCGTAGTGACTTCTGACCTTATCTCAGACTATTTTCCCAATGTTTCAAGTATCCAAAAAGATCAATTTAACCAATTGGGCGAACTTTACAGATACTGGAACGCTCAGATTAACATTATCTCAAGAAAAGACATTGATATGCTTTACTTGCACCACATTCTGCATTCTTTAGCTATAGCCAAAGTGATATCCTTTTTACCGGGTGAAACTGTTTTAGACGTAGGTACCGGTGGTGGTTTACCCGGAATTCCTTTAGCTATTCTTTTTCCTGAAACTACATTCCACCTGGTTGACTCGATCGGAAAAAAAATTAAAGTTGTCCGGGAGATCACTACAAGTTTAAGCCTAAAAAACACAACCGCTACTCATAATCGTGCCGATCAAGTTGACGAACATTTTGATTTTGTTGTTTCCAGGGCTGTAACTCAACTTAAGGATTTTTATCCCTGGGTTAGCGGTAAATTTAACAGGCATTCCAAAAACCTGCTCAAAAATGGTGTTCTATATTTGAAGGGTGGAGATTTAACTGAAGAAATTGCGGGATCGGGCTTAAAAAATGTCCATTGTTTCCCGGTAAATGATTATTTTACTGAGGAATTTTTCAATCAAAAATTTATCCTTTACTTCTCAGCACAATAAAATTTGTCTTTACTTCATCAAATTGCCCTAACCCTAATTACTGGTGTAGGTGATGTTAATGCTCGTAGCCTTATCAGTTATTGTGGATCTGCCGAAGAAGTATTTAAATGTAAACCTAGTTCATTAATCAAAATTCCCGGAATAGGGAAAATAACAGCAGAATCTATAATTAACCACTCCACTTTTAACAGGGCCGAAAAAGAGATGTTGTTTGTGGAAAAGTATAAAATCAAAACTTTTTTCTTAACAGATGCGGCTTATTCGTCAAGATTGCGCAATTGTGAGGATGCTCCTTTAATGCTTTATTTCAAAGGTGAAACTGATTTTAACTCAGCCAGAATAATTAGCGTGGTCGGGACAAGAAATGCTACAGAATACGGCAAAGAAATTTGCAATCAGCTAATAGCTGATCTCCAAAAACACAATCCAATAATAATTAGTGGGTTGGCATATGGTATTGATAGTATGGTTCACAAAAATTGTATCAAAAATAACATTCGTACCATTGGTGTGCTTGGTCATGGTCTTGATCGACTATACCCGGCGTTAAACAGGTCATTGGCTGAAAAGATGCTAGAAAATGGAGGCTTGTTAACTGAATTTAGGTCTGAAACAAATCCCGATAGAGAAAATTTTCCCAAGCGGAACAGAATTATAGCCGGCCTCTCTGATGCTACAATTGTTGTAGAAGCGAGTATCAAAGGGGGTGCATTAATAACTGCTCAACTTGCTAATTCTTATAACAGGGATGTTTTTGCATACCCCGGAAGGATCGATGATGAATTTAGCTCTGGTTGTAATTTTTTGATAAAAACCAACCGTGCAAACCTTATAAATGGTATTAAGGATATTGAATACCTTTTAGGATGGACAGAATTAGCAATTAAACAAGTTAAACCTCAGCTAAGCCTCCTTTTAAACCTGAATGAAGATGAACAAAAAATTGTGGACATTCTTAATGAAAAAGGCAGTCTGGCCGTTGATGATCTGGCGATACAAAGCAGAATGGTGCAAAGTAAGCTGGCAGTTACAATTCTTGGAATGGAAATGAGAGGTATACTTATTTGCCTTCCGGGAAAACTTTATAAACTGGCATGATCGTTTAAAATTTCACTATGTTTTTGGGAAAATCAAAAAGCAGTAATTTGCCTGTTCCATAACTAACCAGATTCCATTTGTCGAAAGGGAATTCTATTAAGGCTATACCTGTGGTTGGAAGATTGTCTAAGATAGAATTGTTGCTTAACCGGAAAGCTAGTTCTGAAAAACCAGGATTATGACCGAAAAAGCCAATCAAATTAGCCTTGTTATCAAAACCATTAATTATTTTGAGAAGCTTAGATGATGAAGCTTCATAAATATCTTCGTTTTTAATAACAGCTGAATGATTGATTTTAAATTTATCAGCGAAATAATTAGCCGTAGTCAAGGCTCTCAGTGCCGGACTGCTAACTAATATTTGAGGAATAATATTTTGCTTAAAAAGCCTTACGGCCATTTCCTGAGCGTTTTTATGTCCCCGGTCATTTAATGGCCGGTCAAAATCTTTTAAAGATAAATCGTTTCTATCTGATTTTGAATGGCGTACAATTAAAAGCTGTTTCATATTGATTCCATCAATTTTTGCTCTTCAAATGTATTTATTAAATTTTGGTTTGATTAATAAAAATGACATCAGATTGTTTCAAATTCCAAACTCTTTTCACCAATAAAACTCATATTTATTTCATTCATACATTTAAAATGGCCAAGCGGACATTTTTTATATCCAATTTTTGAGCACGGCCGGCAATGTAAATTATTTACTTCGGCAAACACAGAATTCGTAACCTTATATGGATACATTCCAAACTCTGGAACGGTATTTCCCCAGACAGAAATTATAGTTTTGTTAAATGCAGCCGCAATATGCATCAACCCGGTATCATGTGTAATTATTTGACTTGCCATTTTTACAAGATATGCTGACTGATCCAAACTAAATTTTCCACAGGCATTAAAAACATTTGAACTGGAATTTCTTGCAATCTCATCACCTTCCAAGGCATCTTCATTCCCACCTAATAATACAATTGGCTTATTTATTTTTATACATAACTCAATAATTTTTTCTTTTGGAAGTTTTTTAGTAGTGTGCTGGCCACCAATTACAAGGCCGATATATTGCTGATGGGATTGAGGCAAAAGATTGGTTAGCTGGTAAATTTCATTAAAAAAGTAATCTAAACCTTTACCGTCATTTAATATCCCCAGGGGTTTACAGGCTGCAAAATAGCGATCTACGATGTGCAGGTCAGGCATTCTACGGATTTTAAAATTAACCAATAGCCATTTTTGCCAGTTTAATTTATCAAACGAATATAACTTTACAAAAAGTCCGATCCCTATAATCTTTGTTCTTAAATTTTGATGCAGATCTATAATCACATCAAATTTTTCAGCTCTTAGTTGGGTAATAGTTGTTAGATAATTTTGATCGAACAGATGGAGTTTATCAATATTTGGATTTGAACACAGGATGTTGTTAAATTTCTTTTTGGTGAGATAATGGATCTCAACTCCTTTCAATTGTTGCTTTAAACACCTGATAATAGGAGTTGTTAATACAATATCTCCTATAGAACTGAAACGGATGATGAGAATTTTCAGATTTTCAATTTTCAAGTCCTTATACTTTGTTTTTTATTGGTTAAGTATTTTGTTATATCTTTAAGATTCATGGCATTTAAACAATTATCTGCTGATACGCCACCTTTTCTGGCAACAAAAACACCATAACGCATATCCATCAAGCCCGTAATTCTGTGAGCATCCGGATTAACAGAAAGTAAAACCCCTTTTTCTATAGCATATCTATGCCATCTCCAGTCAAGATCCAGCCGAAGAGGATTGGCGTTAATTTCTATAATCACATTGCTTGACGCACAAGCATCAATAACTTTTTTATGATCAATCGGATAACCGCTGCGTGTTAAAAGCATCCGCCCGGTAGGATGACCCAGAATTGTCGTAAACGGGTTTTCTATAGCTTTGATCAGCCTATCAGTTGCTTTCTGTTCGGTCATTTTAAAAATAGAATGTACAGAAGCCACTACAAAATCAAATGTATCCAGAATATCGTCGCTGTAATCAAGAGAACCATCGTACAAAATGTCCGACTCAATACCTTTAAATATACGGAACGGACTTAGCTTTTTATTTAAATCATCAATTTCGCGATGCTGTGCTTCTACGCGTATTTCATTTAACCCGCTGGCGTAAAAAGCAGATTTCGAGTGGTCACAAATTCCAAAATATTGCAGTTTTAAATTATGCTGGCAAAATAATGCCATCTCCTCTATTGAGTTAATGCCATCACTCCAGTTACTGTGATTATGTAAACTTCCTTTAAGGTCTTGAAAATTTAGCAGGGCAGGTAACGCATTACTTGCGGCCAGATCAATTTCATTTGTATTTTCACGTAATTCGGGTTCTATAAATTGAAGCCCCGCTAGTGTGTAAATGTCATTTTCGGTTTTGCCGTTTAACTGAACATTAGCTATCCTGTTTTTTAAATTTTGAACATGTTCCCGATTTCCTGTTTTTTCAATTAGCTGCCAGCCAAACTCATCCTCCGTACAAAAATCAAAATGGACTACAATACCTTCATCATTTTTTGCTGTTACATGGTTTTGTCCCTGACTTATTAAGTTTAAGCCGGCAGTTTGAAGATCATTAATAATATTCGGTGTAAGATTTAAACCGCATAAAATATTTAGGCCGTCTATAATTTCACATTTACGACGGTAATCTCCGGTAAAATGTAGATAAGATGTTTTAAAAAGATTAATGAGATTTTTTAATAGTCCCTCTGCATAATTTTCTACGCGGGCGTAAAGATAGCGCCCGCTGCTTGCCATGGTAAATTCGATGATCCTGATAAACTCATCCTGAGTTTTTAAACCAAAACCTTTGGCTTCAATCAGGCGATTTTCATTACAGGCGTAATAAAGCTCTCCTATGTTCATTATACACAGGTCTTTCCATATAACCGCAACCTTTTTTGGTCCGATACCTTTAATTTGAAGAATCTCTACAATGCCTTCCGGTGTTTGGGAAAGAAGTGATTGTAATTCTTTAATTGGATTATTATTTATTAGCTCCCATATTTTAGAAGCGGTACTTTTTCCAATGCCATCTATTTGTTCAATCTCAGTAAGTGATTTCTTAGAGATAGGGAAAGGAAGTTTGTCTACTTTAAGCGCAGAATTGGCAATGGATTTAAATTTGAACGGGTTTTCGCCATGAAGTTCCATTAACTGGCTAAGCAATCTGAGCGTTTTGGCAATTGGTTTGTTTTCCATTTACACATATTAAAGGTGACAACTAACCATCCAATAAACTAACCATCCAATTTATTTAATATTTATATTATAGGGCATACGAGCTTGAATACCGGTAAGATTAATTGCCGCTTTTACCTGTTGGTAATAGGTATAATTTTCTCCAAGTTCCCGTTTGGCAAAATAAATTCGCACTTTATCGCCTGTATCATTAAACAATGACTGTAGAGGGTCAATCTGTGATGGATACTCCACAACTTTATAATTATCAAGTTTTGCCTTTTTAGCTGCCGATCTGATTGCGTCGTCAATATTTCCTAGTTTATCTACCAATCCAATCTTTATGGCTTCAGCCCCGGTCCAGACACGTCCCTGACCAATGCTGTCAATATAAGTTTGGGATTTTTTTCTTCCTAAAGCCACTTTTTGTGTGAAACTGGAATAGATACGGTTAACTTCGTTTTGTATAATAAGTCTTTCCGCATTTGTAAGCGGGCGGCTTATTGAACCCAAATCAGCGTATTGGCCAGTTTTAACACCGTCAAAAGTAATTCCCAATTTGTTGTTAAAAAAACCTTTCATATTCGGAATAATACCGAACACGCCTATAGAACCGGTTATTGTATTTGGTTGGGCATAAATTGAATCTGCAGCACAAGCAATATAATATCCACCAGAAGCAGCAACATCCCCCATGGATACAATTATTGGTTTTACTTTCTTGGTAAGCACAACTTCCCGCCAGATAACATCAGAAGCTAAAGCACTACCCCCGGGCGAGTTAACCCTTAATACGATGGCTTTTACTTTATCATCGGTTCTTGCTTTTCTAATTGCTCTTGAAATTCTCTCAGAGCCTATAGTTTCATCGCTTCCTTCGCCACCTGTAATTTCACCGTTCGCATAAACTAAAGCAATGCGATTTGATGAAGATCCAGAATTATCATTTTCTTTGTCCTGAGGATAATCCGAAATATTTACTGATTTAATATCTTTTTTGCTGTCAATTCCTGTTAATGATTTAAGTTCAGCCAGAACCTCGTCTTTGTATTTAATTCCGTCAATCATTTTAAGCCTTAAAGCATCATTTGCGTTTCGTAGTTGTGCTTTATCGGCAATTGAATAAAGAGAATCTTTAGGAATATTTCTGCTCTGGGATATTCCAACAAGCATGTGATCATATAATGAACCTAAAAAAGAAGTAACCTGTTTTCGGTTTGGTTCGCTCATTTTATCTAAAATAAACGGCTCCACTGCGCTTTTGTAAGTTCCTACTTTAATTACCTGAGCCTCAATGCCTAATTTATCCAAAGCACCTTTTAAAAAGGTAATTTCAGAACTTAAACCTCTAAAATCTAAAATCCCTTCCGGGTTTAAGTATACCTTGGTTGCCACTGAGGCCAGATAATAAGCGCTTTGAGTGTAAACCTCACTGTAAGCCAGAATGAACTTTTTACTTGTTTTAAAATCGATCAGCGCATTTCTTATTTCTTCGGTACTTGCAAAACCCGCAGGTATATTACTAACATCAATGTAGATACCTTCAATATTATCATTATTTTTTGCGCTTCGGATGTTTGCTAAAATATCATTTAAACCAATTTTTTTATTAGATTGAAAATTCATAAAATTAAAATCTGATAAAGGACCTTTATCAGATCTTTCTGTAATGGCGTTGTTAAAACTTAAGTGTAAAACGGTATTTTCAGATACTTTTGCTTTTTTATCACTTCCGGCCGTTGAGATTACCGCTGTAACCATAACGATTATCAGTAAAAAAATAACAAAAAAAAGATAGGATGACCCCGATCATTGAGGCGAAAACAAATTTGAAGAATTCTTTCATTATGTGAGTAATTGTTATAACTATGCAAGTATACTAATTAACAGATGTTAAAATCTGAGATTTGTTACAATGAGATTTTAATTTATATATGGACGAAACGATATTGCTTTTAGGGAGTAATCTGGGTGATACTAAAAAGCACATTTCTGCTGCAATTGAACTTATCAGTAAAAAAATAGCTAAAGTTAAACTGGTGTCATGCTTATATCAAACCGCAGCCTGGGGCAAAACTGATCAGCCGGATTTTATTAACCAGGCGGTTGTTCTGGATACAAATATTGAACCTAAGAAACTTTTACAAAACATTCTCGTAATAGAAAAAAAATTAGGGCGACATCGTTCTGAAAAATGGGGTTCGAGAATTATTGATATTGATATTTTATTTTTAGGAAGTCAAATTATCAGGCAGGAGGATCTAACTATCCCGCATCCTTTTTTACATAAACGAAGATTCACCCTAATGCCATTGTTAGAAGTAAGACCTGATTTTGTGCATCCTGTTTTAAAAGAAACTATGACACAGTTATTTGAGAAGTTGGATGATAACCTGTCAGTAATTAAACTTAATCATTAAATTACGCCCTATGCCAGAATTTTTACAAGAAAAAATTACATCAGCTAAAGTAGATCTTAGTTATTTAGAAGAAATAGCCGGAGGAAGCAATGATTTTATTATTGAGATGATTGATATGTTTTTAAACCAAACCCCCGGATATCTAAATGATATAAAAAAGGGAATTGTTGAAAAAAATTGGAAAACAGTATCAGAAATAGCTCATAAAATTAAACCTACACTTGCTTTTATGGGTTCTGACTCTGCCAGGGAAACAATGGCTCTAATAGAATTTAATTCAAAAAACCTGGTTGAACTAAATAAAATTGAATCAATTTTTGATGATCTGCATGTGTTTTGCCTGCAGCTTTGCGAAAATTTAAAGGTTACTAAAGAGCAATTGCCTAAAGATTAGCTTACCATTTTAAGATTAAAAACATAGCTTTCCATAATTAAATTGGCAAGTAATTTTTTGCATGCCTGGTCAATTTTTTCTTTTGCATCGTGTTCATTAGTAGCCACAATTTCCAAGGTGATGTGTTTACCGATGCGCACATTTTGAATATTCTCTAAGCCGAGGTTTTTCATACTTCCTGTAACAGCTTTTCCTTGAGGATCTAAAATCTCTTTAAGGGGCATTACATCTATTTCAGCGATAAATTTCATCTAAGTTTGAATTGAATTAAGGATAAAAATATGTATATAAATACAATTATAGGCACTGCCGCAAATTTAAAAATGAGTATCAAAATAATTCCTGAAATAATCAGGATATAACGAAATAAATTGTCGTTAAAATTGAGACTTTTAAATTTCAATGAGATCAGCGGAATTTCGGTAACCAATAATATACTCATCCCCAAACTGAAAATAAATAGAAAAAATGGATTAAGGATATATGCTGAAAAAAACCAGTTGCCCTGAGCCAGGATCATCGGTAATGAAGCGATAAGAATGGCATTTGCGGGGGTTGGCAATCCGATAAAATTATCAGATTGACGCTCATCAATGTTAAATTTCGCTAACCTGAGTGCTGAAAAAACAGTAATTAAGAAAGAGGAGTAATTTAAAAAAGTACTGATATTTCCCAGCTGCGGCGATTGCAAAAAAAGTTGATATATAATTACCGAAGGAAGTACACCGAAACTGACAATATCGGCCAGAGAATCAAGTTGTTTACCAATTTCTGAGTAGGCTTTAAACAGTCTGGCAATCATCCCATCTAAAAAATCAAGTAAAGCAGAAATTAAAATGGCATAACCGGCAATTATCAGCTCTCCCTTAAATGCGTATACAATGCCAACGCAACCACTAAATAAATGTAAACATGTAATAAAATTGGGTATATGTCTTTTCATAAGCAGTTTTTGGTAAAAGTATAAAGTATGAAGTGTAAAGTATAATACCTGATACCTTATGCTTTATACCTGATACCCTCTTACGAATTCATTGAAATTAAAAATTCCTCATTCGTTTTAGTCCCCTTCATTTGAGATTGTAAAAACTCCATTGATTCCTGCGAATTCATATCGGCCAGGTGATTTCTTAATATCCAGATACGTTGTAGCGTATCTTTATCAAGCAAAAGATCATCCCTTCGTGTACTCGAAGCAGTAAGGTCTATTGCAGGAAAAATTCGTTTGTTTGATAATTTACGATCCAGTTGAAGTTCCATATTACCGGTTCCTTTAAATTCCTCAAATATCACTTCGTCCATTTTAGACCCGGTTTCAGTCAACGCTGTAGCTAAAATGGTTAATGAGCCACCATCTTCAATGTTACGGGCCGCACCGAAAAAGCGTTTAGGTTTATGTAAAGCGTTGGCATCCACACCACCTGAAAGTATTTTTCCGGAAGCCGGGGCAACTGTATTGTATGCACGGGCCAACCTCGTGATTGAATCTAACAAGATTACCACATCATGCCCGCATTCAACCATACGTTTCGCTTTCTCCAGCACAATATTGGCAATTTTTACATGTCTTTCCGCAGGTTCATCAAAGGTGGATGAAACCACTTCTGCCCGAACACTGCGGGCCATGTCTGTAACTTCTTCCGGGCGCTCGTCTATAAGTAAAATAATCAGGTATACCTCCGGGTGGTTTTTAGCAATGGCATTAGCTACATCTTTCAACAGCATAGTTTTGCCCGTTTTAGGTTGGGCAACAATTAAACCCCGCTGGCCTTTGCCAATAGGAGTGAACAGATCAATTATCCGGGTAGAACTGTTTGTGTTATCTACAAACAGGTTTAGCTTTTCGGTGGGAAATAAGGGAGTTAAAAACTCAAACGGAACACGGTCGCGAACTTCGGCTGGAACCCGGCCGTTAATGGCTTCCACACGTACCAACGGAAAATATTTTTCACCTTCTTTTGGTGGTCTGATACTTCCTCTGACGGTATCTCCGGTTTTTAAACCAAAAAGTTTGATTTGAGATTGAGAAACGTAAATATCATCCGGAGACGAAAGATAATTGTAGTCTGATGAACGAAGAAAACCATAACCATCCGGCATAATCTCCAAAATACCTTCATTCACAATAACGTTATCAAAATCTAAATTTATCGCTGCTGCGGATGCTTCCTGATTTTGTCTGTTTTGATTCCGCCGGTCAAACTTCCTGTTTTCAGTGGGCTGATTTTGGGTGGTAAGTGGTTTTGGAGATTCTACTTCTGATTCAACTAAAGTTTTTGGTTCATTATCGTCGTTTTGAACTTCAGCTTCTGCTTCAGCTTCAACTTCAGTTTCTACTATTACTTCTTCTTCCTGGTCATAATCCGGCAGACGTGTATTATGAACAGGGGCTTCTTTATGTTTTTTAGTTTCATTAAGGGGCTTTGCGGAACGCACACGCTTCCGGGATTTTTCTTCCACTAAAGCAGCTTGAGAAGGTGAATCATTTTTTAAGACAGGTTGCTCATTCTCTCCGGATTGAGCACCACTCTTTTCAATAATTTTATTTATTAAATCCTGCTTACGGAATGAATCGGCATCGGCAATGCCATAATTTTGAGCCATCTCACGAAGCTCTGTTACGAGCTTTTCGTTCAATTTATTAATTTCCAACATTAAATTTTATGTTTTTAGGAGTTTTAAGTTCTAAATAATTATCCGGCAGGGTGCAAAAAACAAATATTCGGAATCAAATTAATCAAGAATTTTTTTGTGATTTCCTGTGAGCAGGATAAATATGAGATAACAGCACAATTGTATACAATAAATTGAAATAAACAAAAACTTTTAATCTTTTTTTAAGCGAAACCTCAATCTTTGTTATTTTCGCTTGAAATAGTAGACTTTTCTAATGACCCGAAATCAATTAATTACACAAATAAAGGCAAAAAAATCTTTTTTATGTATAGGTCTTGACTCAGACATAACGTTAATTCCGAAGTTTTTATTAGCGTATAAAGATCCAATTTTTGAATTCAATAAGCGCATAATTGATGCCACTTATGAACTTTGCGTGGCCTATAAACCCAATAGTGCGTTTTACGAAAGCAGGGGAATATTTGGCTGGCAAAGTTTAATTGATACCGGGAAATATATTCCTAAAGAATGTTTAAGCATTATTGATGCCAAAAGGGGTGATATAGGCAATACCTCTTCTATGTATGCCAAAGCATTTTTTGATAAAAATTCTTCGGGGATGAACTTTGATGCCATCACTATTACACCTTATATGGGAATGGATTCTGTAAAACCATTTTTAGAGTTTAAGGATAAATGGGTAATTGTTTTAGCCCACACTTCCAATGAAGGTAGTAATGACTTTCAGCTTTTAAATACGGAAAATGGTTTCTTATATGAAGCGATTATTAAGAAAGTAAGTTCTTGGGCCACACCAGATCAATTAATGTTTGTAATTGGGGCAACCAAGCCAGAAACATTTAAAGCATTGCGTAAGTATGCCCCAGATCATTTTTTGCTCGTGCCGGGATTAGGAGCTCAAGGTGGAAATTTACAGGATGTTTGCCGTTTTGGGCTAAACAAAGATTGTGGACTGCTAATAAATGCTTCGCGATCTATTCTATATGCATCAAATGATAAAGATTTTGCGGAACGTGCCCGCGAAGAAGCTTTAAAAATACAAATGGAGATGGCTTCAGAACTCAATAAAATTAATTTTTAATGCCTTTAAGTAATAAACTTAAACTTTACGCATCCCTTTTTAGTGTTGCTATTTTTTGGGGAACCACCTTCCTTGCCATACGCATAGGTGTAGAAACAGTGCCCCCTTTATTGGTTACCGGTTTAAGAAACGTGATGGCCGGAATACTCTTATTAATATATCTGTTTTACACCAAAAAATTGGAGAAGTTGGATTGGCCCAGATTAAAAAGAAATATGGTTATTGCCGTTTTAATGATTGTTTTAGGAAATGGATTAACCACTTTTGCCGAAAAATACATAACAAGCGGTTTAGCTGCATTAATCTCTACTCTTTCTCCTTTAACCGTATTGGTAATAAACCTGTCTTCCGGCAAAGAAAAGCCTTCATTTAAAATTACCGCGGGGATAGTACTGGGTATAGTTGGTATGTATCTTATTTATAGAAATAATATTGCCGATCTGTTTAACCCGGAATATAGAATTGGAATAGGAGCCATGCTAATTGCGGTTTTAATGTGGGCAGTCGGAACTGTTTATACAAAACGCAGTACCGCTCATCGTGAAAACATAATCGTTAACTTGTGCATTCAAATGCTTTTTGCAGGGATTTTATTGGTGATACTGCAGATATCAACAGGTTCGGTAGAAGCATGGAATAACTGGAGCCAGCGAAGTGTAATGGCAGTGATTTACCTGGCCATCTTTGGTTCCGTAATCGGCTACGCCTCCTATACGTATGCTTTATCTCAATTGCCATCAACCCGTGTTTCCATAATTACATATTTCAATGTGGTTGTTGCTTTATTTTTGGGATGGTTAATTTTAGATGAAAAAATTACGATGCGCATAATCGTTGCAGCCATGTTCATTATAGGTGGAGTGGTGGTGGCCAATCTCCGGAAACGGGACAAAGAATTAGTTCCGGTACCAGAAGTTGTTGAATAATTATCATTAATATTTATTAATTTAATTCATGCATTTTGGCGAAGATTTTCTTCATTATATATGGAAGTATAGATTATTTAATCAGAAAAACCTGCATACAATTAATGGCCAACATGTAGAAATACTCCAAACAGGTATTCATAATTTAAACGCCGGACCGGATTTTGAAAATTCAAGGATCCGCATTGAAGAGACAGTATGGGCAGGGAATATTGAGATACATATTCGATCATCTGATTGGTTTAAGCATAACCATCAAAAAGACCCGGCATACAATAGTGTTGTACTGCATGTAGTTTACATTAATGATAAAGAAATAACCCGCCAAAACGGAACTACGGTTCCCCAAATCTGTATTTCGCATTTAATTCCAGATAATATTTTGAACAATTATGAAAACTTAATAACAGGTTTAAATTGGATTCCGTGTGAAAACCAGATTCAGAAAGTAGATGATTTTATTGTTAAAAGCTGGCTATCAAGAATTTTAATTGAAAGACTGGAAGCAAAATCACTAATCTTTCAAGAGCTATTACTTGAATTTAAAGGGAGTTGGGATGATAGTTTTTATGTGATGTTAGCCAGAAATTTTGGGTTTAAAACAAATGCTTTGCCGTTTGAACTTCTTGCCCGGTCGCTTCCACAGCAAATTCTATCAAAACATAAAAACAATGCGCTGCAAATTGAGGCACTAATTTTTGGACAGGCAGGATTTTTAGAGCAAAGACAAACAGAAGATTATCCCTTACTTCTTAAAAAGGAATATCAGTTTCTTAAAGCTAAATATGGATTAAAACCTGTAGAATATTATACCTGGAAATACATGCGTTTAAGACCAGCCAATTTCCCTGGAATCCGGCTAGCTCAATTTGCCGCACTAATCTTAAAATCCAATCACCTATTCTCGAAAATAATTGAAGTTAAAAACGTGAATTTGATAAAAAATATGTTTTTAAGTCTTTCAATTAATGTTTATTGGGAAACTCATTACCGTTTTAATTTTAAATCTGAAAAATCTGACAAACAAATAGGAGATCAATCAATTAACAATATATTGATAAATACGGTAGCTGTTTCATTATTTGCATACGGACAACAAACAGGTCAGCAAAAATATACTGATAGGGCTATTGAGTTATTGGAAAATATACCGACAGAAAATAATAAGATTGTTAATAAATTTATAGAAATAGGTTTAAAACCAGATAAATCGAATTTTTCTCAAGGTTTATTACAATTGAAAAATTCATATTGCGATTTAAAAAAATGCTTATTTTGCGGTATCGGAATTAATTTACTTAAAGGATAACACTATGTTTCAGCAGGTACTTACATTTTTTGAAAAAAAATCTTTCGGGGTATGTGCTTATTTGGGCGGGCGATTTAACATTTCTATTTCAAAAATCAGGCTATTTTTTATTTACTCATCCTTTTTAGCTGTTGGTTTTCCTATTATTTTTTATCTGATGGCTGCATTTGTTTTAGACATCAGAAGCTATATTAAACGCATAAGGGTATTTGATTTTTAGTATTATTCTGATAAGATTTTTGATATATCCTTAAAACCTTTTTCAAAGGCAAGATCTGCAGGTGTTTTTCCACCTTCCATTTTCGCGTTCACTTCTGCACCAGATTCCAGCAATACGACAATCAATTCAATATTGCCGTTCTGAGCTGCCGAATGCAAAGGTGTTACACCAGACATTTGTGCTATGTTAACATGAGCACCGGCTTCAAGTAACATCTTGGCGATCATAGTTTGGTTTGTGGCTACAGCGGAATGCAGAGGATAAACATTATAACCATTGTTTGATGGAAGATTGGGGTCTGCGGTTTTTAAAAGCAGATATCTGGTTATATCCTCATTGCCAAAATACGCAGCCAAGCCTAAAGGCGTAAATCCATCATCAGAATACTCATTTACAATATCCGGATTTAAATAAACAAAGTGTGCAACAGCGTCAAATTTCCCTACCGCAGAAGCTTCAAAAATATCAATGTCAGGTAAATGTTTTAACAATAGAGTTGAAATTTCTGGCTTCTTATAATAACAGGAAAGCATGAGCGCCGAAACATTTGAACTGGTTTTTTTTTGAGCAAGCAAGGGATCAGCTTGCAAGAGATTATTTAAAGCAGTTAAGTTGCCGGTTTCTATGTACTCTTCAAGTAATTCTACACTCATAACTTTAATTGATCTCAGTAAAATTAAAGATCAATTATAACTAAAAAAAACAAAAAAATCCCACTCCGTATAACACGAAGTGGGATAACCTAAAACAACTCACTCAAACCTAAAACCTAATCTTTAATATTTATAAATGATGCACTTGGTCATTTTTAAACTCTTTTTATACATCTTAGAGCAATTACACATACAAAGGTTTAATCAAACATCAAAATGATTATGCATGATCCGGCTAACCTCTATACTGAAGATAAAACTATATTTGTAGCTACTAATTTTCTATTCGAATGCCCTTAAAAGGAAATCAATTTAAAAGCGCTAATGCATTCCGTGAAGAGCCAAAAACAAAATTGGCGGCCAAAGAACGTGTTCGAAAAGAAAAAATGGATATTTTACCAAAGTTTTCTTTAACTGATGGCCGTCTTGTTAAAGTAATCGGATTGTTCTTTCTTATCCTTTCGCTTTATTTTCTGATTTCTTTTTGTTCATATCTATTTACATGGCAGGAAGATCAAAGCTATGTAATGGATTCAAATGGGGGATGGCAAAACTTGTGGAAAACCCCAACCGAGTTAGCAGATATGGGATTTAAACAGCCGGTAGTTGAAAATTGGCTTGGAAAATTCGGTGCTTTATTATCTCATCAGTTTATATATGAATGGTTTGGCGTGGCTTCATTTATATTAATAGGTGTATTTTTTATAATTGGTTACCGTTTGCTTTTTAAGATTAAAATTGCATCCATCGGTAAAACACTGGCTTATTCTTTTTTCCTTATTATTTTTATTTCTGTTGGAGCCGGATTTTTTCATGGTTTTATTTCTGATGTACCGCATTTTTTAGAAGGTGAATTTGGTTACTGGTCTAATCGGTTATTAGTTGCCCAGATTGGAAATGCCGGAATAGCCGGTCTTATTGCATTTACCGGATTATCTGCTTTAATTATAGCTTATAATATTGATTTTAGGATATCAAGGCCCAATAATGAAACAATTAATGTTGAACCAGGTGCTATTAATCAAATTGAACTGGAAGATGAAAACCGTTTTGAACCTGTTGAATTTAATGTAAATAGATCTGTAAACCAGTCATCCACCAGAAACAAACAAGAACTTATTGTTCAGCGGGATAATAACAGTTATGAAACGGAAGAGGAACATAAATCAATAACAATTCTCCCATCTCGTGAAGTTTTGCTTGAAACAACTGCTTTTGATACGGATGATTTTAAAGAAAATTCAGAACTGGTAATTGAAAGATCTGACGATGAAAAAAAGGCATCAGACCTTGTTGAGCAATTTGGCTTATATGACCCAACATTAGACCTCTCCAGCTATAAATACCCTACTCTGGATCTGTTAGAAAATCACGGATCAAACAGGATTTCAGTGAACTCTGAAGAGCTTGAAGCGAACAAGAACAAGATTGTAGAAACCTTAAATCATTATAATATTGAGATTGACAAAATAAAAGCTACCATTGGCCCAACGGTAACGTTATATGAAATCATTCCCGCTCCTGGTGTTAGAATTTCGAAAATAAAAAACCTTGAAGACGATATTGCGCTTAGTTTAGCAGCACTTGGAATCAGAATTATAGCACCAATGCCGGGTAAAGGAACCATTGGAATTGAAGTGCCAAATCAGCATCCTGAAATGGTTTCCATGCGGTCTGTTCTAGCAACCGAAAAGTTTCAAAATAATACCATGGATCTTCCGATAGCACTTGGTAAAACCATTTCAAACGAGGTTTATATTGCCGATCTGGCAAAAATGCCTCATTTACTGGTAGCTGGTGCAACAGGGCAGGGAAAATCAGTTGGTATCAATGCAATCTTAATTTCTTTGCTTTACAAAAAACACCCCTCACAATTAAAGTTTGTGTTGGTTGATCCAAAAAAGGTTGAACTTACTCTGTTCAGAAAAATAGAACGACATTTTCTCGCCAAACTACCCGGAGAAGAGGATGCGATTATTACAGACACAAAAAAGGTAATTACCACTTTAAACTCGTTGTGCATTGAAATGGATCAGCGATATGATTTGCTCAAAAACGGGCAAGTACGCAATCTCAAAGAGTATAATGCAAAGTTCGTAAGCCGCAAGCTTAATCCCAATGATGGACACCGTTTCCTGCCTTTTATTGTGTTAATTATAGATGAGTTTGCTGATTTAATGATGACAGCAGGGAAAGAAATAGAAACACCAATTTCCCGTATTGCGCAGTTGGCCCGTGCGGTTGGTATTCATTTGGTAATAGCTACACAGCGTCCTTCTGTAAATATTATAACTGGAACTATAAAAGCTAATTTTCCGGCACGTCTCGCGTTTCGGGTCCTCTCCAAGATTGATTCCAGGACCATACTTGATTCAGGCGGTGCAGATCAGTTAATTGGCCGTGGCGACATGCTTCTATCTACCGGGAGTGAACTTATCCGGGTTCAATGTGCTTTTGTTGACACTCCAGAAGTTGAAAAAATTTCTGAGTTTATCGGTTCTCAGCGTGGATATGCCTCAGCATGGATGTTACCTGAATATATAGATGAAAATGGCAGCTCGTCTAATAAGGATTTTGACGCTGATGACCGGGATCCGTTATTTGAAGATGCGGCCAGATTAATTGTCATGCACCAGCAAGGCTCCACTTCTCTTATCCAGCGAAAGCTAAAACTGGGTTATAACCGTGCCGGAAGAATTATTGATCAATTGGAATCAGCAGGCATTGTTGGCCCTTTTGAAGGAAGTAAAGCCAGAGAGGTTTTGTTTCCGGATGAATATTCTCTAGAGCAGTTTATTGATACACTCAGCAAAAAAAGTTGATATCGTACTGATTAAACCATTTATGCCAGGAACACTCTAAATAAGCATACACCAAAAATATGAAGCGAACAGCATTAACATTATTTTTAATTACAGGTTTATCTATTTCTGTATTGGCTCAGGCAGACCCAAAAGCAAAAGCTATTTTAGTCGCAGTGAGTAAAAAGTATAAAAGTTACGATGCGATAAAAACAGGCTTTACATTGAATTTGAGCAACCCGCAAACTGGGTTGAACGAAACCCAATCCGGTACATTGTATGTGAAATCAAAAACGAATAAATACAAAGTGATATTGAAAGATCAGGAGCTGATAAGTGATGGAAAAAGCCAGTGGACATACCTAAAAAACGATAAGGAAGTACAGCTTACTGCTGTTGATAAGAACGCCGAAGGGTTAAATCCTGCAAAGTTATTTACGATTTACGAAAAAGGGTTCAAGTCACTTTATACTGGGGAAACCAAGACCAATGGCAAAACTTATCAAAATATTGATCTTAGCCCAATAGATCCGAAACAGCCATTTTTTAAGATCAAATTAAAAATAGATAAATTATCGAAGCAAATTTCCAGTGCTGTGATATACGATAAAAATGGAAGTCATTACACTTATGCCATCAAAACTTTTGAAGCCAATGTAAAAGTTGCCGATTCTGTATTTGCTTTTGATGCCAGAAAATACCCGGGGGTAGAAGTAGTTGACCTACGGTAATTACACACCCTGTTTTAAAGCGGCTAAGTGAAAACTTAACCGCTTTTTTTTTAGCCAGCCGCAGTTAAGATATTAAAATCATATTTTTCCTATTTTTGATTGATGGTATATTTAATTAGTTTTTTAAATTAAACCATCTTAACCAACTACATTAAGTTTTTTAAAACTTAGTATGTTGTTTATTAATAACCACACCATATATAGCGGGCGTTTTGAAAATCACATTTCTAGGAACAGGCACATCGCAGGGAGTACCAGTTATCGCCTGCAATTGCGAAGTTTGCACTTCAACGGATAAACGGGATAAAAGACTTCGGGTTTCGGTCCTTATTGAAACTGATGGGAAGGTAATCGTTATTGATTCAGGTCCAGATTTTCGGTACCAGATGCTACGTGCTGGTGTTAAACATCTGGATGCTATCCTGTTTACACATGAACACAAAGACCATGTGGCAGGCATGGATGATGTAAGGGCGTTTAATTATAAACAACAACAGGAAATTGATGTTTATGCCCATCCCAGAGTTCAGGAGGCTTTAAAACGTGAGTTTTCATATATATTCTCCCATTACACGTATCCAGGGATACCCAGGGTTATTTTAAATGATATCGGTGAAAATGAATTTAAGGTTAAGGGAATAAATTTTATTCCTATCGAAGTAATGCACTTTAAGTTGCCCGTATTGGGTTTTAGGGTTAAAGATTTCACCTATATTACTGATGCCAAAACAATTACTGAGCAGGAAGGACTAAAAATAAAAGGATCAAAAATTCTTGTAATCAATGCTTTGCAAAGAGAAAATCATATATCACACCTAACACTTGATGAAGCGTTAAATTTTGCAGAAAAAATGGGAGTTGAAAAAACATATTTTACTCACATAAGCCATAGATTGGGTAAACATGAAAATGTTTCTAAAGAACTCCCTGCTAATGTAATGCTAGCCTACGATGGGTTAGTACTAAAGCTTTAGATTTTTAATGCAGTTTAAAAAATCTGTAATCAACAACTTAACAATTTCTTAACATTAAATTATTATTATGTTATCACTTGGGTACTTACTTTGTACTATTAAATAACATTAAGTTAACAATGAGATTAAAATTGAAAGTTACGTTTGTCACCATTATAACATTGATGTTAGGGTTTCAAATTTTATTTGCACAAGACAAACCAGCGATTGAGAAGAAATGGTATGATTCCTTTTCTATTCGTGGATACCTTCAAGTTCGATACAATCGACTTTTTGAATCCAATTCTAGTTTAAAATGTGAGCAGTGTGATAGAAGCTGGGGTGAAAATGGTGGTATTTTTATTAGACGTGCACGAATTATATTTTCTGGTCAGGTTGGAAAGCAGGTCTACTTTTATGTTCAACCAGACTTTGCCAGTTCAACTTCATCAACCGGTTTAAACTTTGTTCAATTAAGGGATGCCTATTTTGATATTGGTATAGATAAAAAAAATGAATACAGGTTTAGAGTTGGTCAAAGTAAAATTCCATTCGGCTTTGAAAACCTGCAATCCAGTCAAAACAGGCTTCCCCTCGACAGGAACGATGCCCTTAACAGCGCAATAAGCAACGAAAGAGATTTGGGTGTATTTTTTTATTGGGCACCTGCAGATAAAAGACAACTGCTAGCTAATTTAGTTAAGGAAGGATTAAAAGGCTCCGGAGACTATGGCATTTTAGGCTTTGGTTTATATAATGGCCAGACGGCTAACCGGCCGGAGTTGAATAATACCTTACATGTGGTTGCCAGAGCAAGTTATCCGTTTGAGATTGGCAATCAGGTAATTGAAACAGGTATTCAAGGATACAAAGGAAAGTACGTTATTCCCCAGGAACAGATTAGTTCCGGCGTTAAGTACTTAAAGAACAGAAATTATACAGATGAAAGAATTGCTGCTTCTTTAATTTTATACCCAAAGCCT
Organism: Pedobacter sp.; assembly: GCA_014378705.1. Classification (GTDB taxonomy): domain Bacteria; phylum Bacteroidota; class Bacteroidia; order Sphingobacteriales; family Sphingobacteriaceae; genus Daejeonella. Next base: position 34,818 of record JACMND010000118.1, read on the forward strand.
TTTGGAATTCAGGCGGAGTATAATGTAGGCAAAGGACCGGAATACAATAAATTAACAGATTCAATTGAAGTTCAAAACCTATATGGCGGATATGTAACACTCTCTTATCTAATCAGAAAAAATGACCAGGTACTAATTCCATTTACGCGTGTTCAATACTATAACGGCGGCAAAAAGCACGAATTAGATGCCAGAAGTTATGAGGTAAAAGAATTGGAGATCGGAATTGAATGGCAGCCCGTCAAACAATTTGAATTAGTTACCATGTACACTTTCTCTTCAAGAAGATTTGAAGACAAAATATTGCTCAACAATTTGCAAAAAGGAAATCTGCTTAGATTGCAGGCCCAATTAAATTTTTAAAACAGCTATAAAATAGTTCATACGCATAAATATAAATCGA
>JACMND010000119.1 GCA_014378705.1 Pedobacter sp.
GTGAATACCAAGTGCTCAACATAATATCTTTTATTTTTTCTAAAATTAATCATTACAAAAAAAGCAAAGACAGGCATCAATAAGAAGAATAATTTTGATTTATACTTTTCTGCAAGATTTACCAGATCAGTATTGGTTCCAAATTTTAATGATTGTTTTTTTATAAATCTAGCCATCAAATTGTCTTTATAATTTTCAGCTAATCTGTTTTGTCTGTTTACATAAGAACTAAACGTACTGTCTTCTCTTTGAGTGTTGATTTCTTTAAGATCTATTATTCTGAAATTAGTTTCAGGATTTTTAGTAATACGGTTTAAGCTATTAAGATATTGTTGTTGTTCAATAAAACTCATTGCCTTAAAGTAAATCTTTTCTTTAGATCTATCCATTGGCTTACCAGCAGCATTTTGCATAAAATCTGGATTGGCTTCAATTATTTTTTTTTCTTTCTTGGTCAGATTGGAATAATTGCTATTGAAAGTTATTTTGGGTCCTGTGTTTTCCGGTTTTTCCTCCAGTTTATTGGTAACCGATAACACTAGAAAATAAACAATAGAAACAAAAATGTACATACTTACCGGATGTAAATATCTTGCCCTTCTGCCCGCGATGTAGTCTAGTGTTAACTGCCCGGGTTTAGCTAAAAGGGGAGTAAGGGTGCTAAAGAATTTTGAATCGAAATGAAAATAGTGCGAAAAACTATGCCCTATAAAATGCCAGAAAGGTTCTTTTAGTTCAAGGTTTTCCTGTCCACATGTGCTACAGAATTTATTTTCAACTAAGGCACCGCAGTTTAAACAATTTTTTTTATTGCGGTAATATTTATGACTCATAGTTTCAATTACATTAAGATCCCGGCAATAGTTGCAGATAAATAGGAGGCAAGTGTGCCGCAAACTAGTGCTTTAACACCTAATTTGGCCAAATCTGCCCGTCGTTCTGGCGCTAACTCGCCAATTCCGCCTACCTGAATAGCAATTGAACTGAAATTTGCAAAACCGCATAATGCGAAGCTTGTTACAAGTAAAGTTTTAGGATCAAGTGTATCTTTAATTTTAGCAAGGTCAAGGTAAGCCACAAATTCATTAACAACCATTTTTGTTCCCATTAAAGAACCAGCCACCTGAATATCCTTACCGGGAACACCCATTGCAAAAGCAAATAGAGAAAATATTGAACCCAGTATCTGGTTCAGGCTTAATGTTTTCAATTCAATTCCGATAAAGGAAAGTGAAAGGCCAATGGTATATAAACCCATTCCAATTTTACCGAGAACATAGTCTACCAAGGCTATAATCGCAATAAATCCTATCAGCATTGCAATCACATTTAAACCTACTTTTAAACCGTCGCTTGCGCCATGTGAAATGGCATCTACCAGATTGGCATTGGTCTTTTTTATTTCTATAGAAACTTTTTCTTTGGTTTCTGATACCTCCGTCTCCGGCCATACAATTTTTGAAATGACCAAAGCCCCCGGTGCAGCCATTATACTCGCTGCTATTAAATACTCGGCGGGAACACCTAAAGCAATATAAACCGCCATAACTCCCCCGGCAATGCAAGCCATACTTCCAGACATTGAAGCCAATAATTCTGACATTGTCATGCCTTTTAAATAAGGTTTGATCATTATTTGAGCTTCTACCTGACCTACAAAAGCACTGGCTACATTAGAAACAGCTTCTGACCCAGAAACTTTCATTAATCTATAAACTAAAAACGCAAAGAGCTTTACAATTCGCTGCATAATCCCCAGATAATAAGCTACACTTACTAAAACAGCTACAAAAATGATAGTAGGAATTATACTAAAAAAGAAGATAAAATTATTTCCATCGCCAAAGGCATTAGACATGTATTCGGCATTAACCAACGGCCCGAAGACAAATGCGGCACCAGCTTGAGAAAAATTAAGGATTTTAGTCACTGCCGCACCCAAATATGCGAAAATAGTTTTCCCCAAAGGTATTTTTAAAATAAAAATAGCTATCAGCAATTGTATCGCTAAACCGGATAAAACGATCCGATAGTTAATTGCTTTTCTGTTGTTTGAGATTAAAAAGGCGATAGCAAAAATTAGAACGATCCCGATAAGGCCTGTAAATCTCTCCATAAAGTAATTAAGTTGCGATAAAGCCGAAAATTTAAAAATAAGATTGGAAATTCGGCGGTATGGGATGTTTCCAAACTAAATTTAAGGTCTGCTATGAAGATTTACGCCTTGTTATTTCATCTCTTATTCTGGCGGCTTTTTCATAAGCTTCTTCTACCAGAGCATCCTGAAGTTTATTTTTTAATTCTTCGTCTGTTAAAGAAGTGTAATTTGTGGATGAGGTAGCAACTTTTTCTTCGGTAGGTGCTTCTATGTTTTCAAGAAAAACAAAATCGTTTCCTTCAATAACAATTCCGGCAGTGGCCAGGATAAATTCATAAGTGGAAATAGGGCACTCAAACCGTACAGCTAAAGCGATCGCATCAGAAGTACGGGCATCAATTTCAACTGTCTTTTTTCCATCGTTACACATCAGTTTGGCATAGAAAATCCCATCAACCAAATTATATATAATAACTTCCTGGATTGTAACGTTGTAGGCCTGCGCAAATGATTTAAATAAATCATGTGTTAAAGGCCTGCTTGGAGTCATTTTCTCTATTTCAATGGCAATTGCCTGAGCCTCAAAACCACCAATAATTATGGGTAATCTTCGCCGCCCGCTTACCTCTCCCAAAACAAGGGCATAGGCACCAGATTGTGTTTGACTGTATGATAAGCCAACAATGTCTAATTTTATTTTCTTCATATATACTTAACTTGTTTTATGATCTGCCGAAACAACCGATCATTAAAACTTGCTAATAATTAAGCTTGTAATTTATAAGCTTTAATAGCTGCGGTTAATTTTGGAACAATTTCAAAGGCATCTCCAACCATACCATAATCAGCTACTTTAAAAAAAGGTGCTTCAGGATCTTTATTAATTACGACAATAACTTTTGAAGAACTTACACCAGCCAAATGTTGTATTGCTCCTGAAATACCAATCGCAATATATAAATGCGGACTAACTGCAATTCCTGTCTGGCCAACATGCTCTTCGTGGGGGCGCCATCCGGCATCAGAAACTGGTTTTGAACAAGCTGTTGCTGCACCCAAAACATCCGCAAGTTCTTCTATGATCCCCCAGTTTTCAGGGCCTTTCATACCTCTGCCGGCAGAAACAACTATTTCTGCTTCTGGTAAAGAAACTTTATCTGTTGCCCTCACTATCTCCTGAACCATTGTTTTAAAATCAGATTCACCAGCCTTTGAATCAAAATTTTCAACCGATGCCGAAGCTCCGTTTTCAATAACCTGGTACGAATTAGGATTTACGGCTATGATCTTAATTGCTGAGGTAAGTTCTATAAAGGCAAAGGCTTTTCCTGAAAAAGCGGTTTTTTTAACAATAAATTTTCCATTGCTTGTATCAGGAAGTTCTACCGCACTATCTGCTAAACCTGCTTGTAGTTTTACAGCAATACGTGGGGCGAGGCCTTTCCCTGTAAAGGAGTTAGTCAATACAATTACACTGCAGTTTTCACTTTTGGCAGCATCTGCGATGATAGAAGCATAAGCCTGATTAACAAATGTTTTGAGTTTTTCATTTGATACATTCAACACTTTAGAAGCACCAAACTTTCCAAGGTTACTCAGGTCATCAGTATTTACTTCGCCAATAGAAATGGCTGTAAGATTTGTATTTAATTGATCTGCAACAGCTTTAGCGTAAGAAACCACTTCAAATATCGATTTCTTAAATTTACCATCGGCATTTTCTACATAAACTAAAACGGACATATATGTTATTTTAAAAGAATATAATCAGATAACTTTTGCCTGGCTGTGCAATAAACTAATTAGTTTTTCGGCATCACCAGAATCAATCATGTTGACAGCACCACGCGGCGCAGGAACTTCGTAATTTTTAAATTCAGAAATTTTCTCAATATCTTTTGGTTCCACAATTTTTAAAGGTTTTGTCCTGGCCGACATAATACCTCTCATGTTCGGAATCTTTGTTTCAGCAACACCTTCAGCACAACTGGCAACAATAGGCAACTGAACTACAAGCATTTCTTTTCCACCTTCAATTTCCCTCTGAATAGTGGCCTTTTGGCCAGTAACTTCTATTTTTTTAATGATAGAAACAGACGGAATATTTAAAAACTCACCGATCATGGCCGCAACCTGAGAACCGTTATAATCAATGGATTCTCTGCCGGTTAAAATTAAGTCGAAACCAAATTCTTTTACATATTCGGCAATTTGAAAAGAAACAAAATAGGCATCGCGGGGGATGGAATTTATCCTGACCGCATCGTCGGCCCCAATAGCAAGGGCTTTTCTAATTGTAGGTTCAGAAGCCGCCTCTCCAACATGAATTACTGTTACAGTGCCTTTGCCACCTTCACAAAGTTCGATTGCCCGGGCTAAGGCAATTTCGTCATAAGGATTTAAAATGAACTGAACTCCTGCCGTGTTAAATTGCGTATTTTGATCACTAAAAGTTATTTTTGTTGTAGTATCCGGAACATTACTTACACATACTAGTACTTTCATAAAGAATCTGTTTTTGCAAATCTAAATAAAAAAGCTAAAATTAAATGCATCCAAACCGATTACAAAAGCTTCTTGATTTCTTTGAAACCGAACCGAATGATCCATTTTTAAAATACGCCCTTGCTACCGAATACCTAAACTCAAACGAGCCCGATAAAGCGTTGTTCTATTATGAAGACCTGTTTGTTAACCATACCGATTATGTGGGAACTTATTATCATCTTGGTAAACTATACGAAGCTTTAAATCGTAAAGTCGATGCGGTTAAAACGTATCAAAAAGGGATGCAGGTAGCCAAAAGTTTAAAGGATATGCATGCTTTTTCTGAATTGCAAACTGTTTATAATTTAGCTACAGGGCAGGATTATGAAGATGATTAATTTGATTTAGTGTTAAGTAAGCTTCACTTTATTTTTTTACGTGATGTGGTTTGGTTTACCATTACCGCATTTGGAGGCGCACAGGCTCATATTGCCATGATGATGAATACTTTTGTAAAAAAAAAGGGATATATAACAGAATCAGAATTATTAGAATTATACGCGTTAACCCAGGTACTTCCAGGGCCAGCATCAACTCAAACATTGGTTGGAGTTGCTTATAAGGTTGGGGGCCTTCCACTTTCTATCATTACTTTTCTGATCTGGATACTGCCATCTGCCGGCATCATGAGTTTTGCAGCCATAAGCTATGCTTTTTTAGGACAGAAAGAAAAGTTTGATACGGTTTTAAAGTTTATACAGCCAGTTGCTGTTGGAATAGTCGTATCATCAGCTTATACATTGGGAAAAACAATTTTAAAAACTCAAACAGCCATCTGGCTCGCTATTGCATCGCTTGTAGCCACTCTTATTTTAAAAAATGCGTATGTGTTTCCGCTGCTTATTTTGTTAGGAGGAATTATAACATCGGCAATCGAAACACCTTTTGAGGAAAGCCAGTTACGATTTAAGTTATTTTCAAAAGTAAACCCCCGCAAAATTGCGTATTTCATCGGGATTCTATTATTGTTTGCAACTTTAGGCGCCATCATAAACCGAACTTCTCCATTTAGTTTACCCATACGTTTATTTGAAAACTTTTATCGTAACGGTATCTTAATTTTTGGAGGTGGGCAGGTATTGGTGCCCTACATGTTTACTGAGTTTGTTGAGATGAAACATTATGTAAGTTCGGAGCAATTTCTATCTGGTTTTGCTTTTCAACAAGCCATCCCAGGACCAACTTTTTCTTTCACTTCATTTTTAGGAGCTTTAACACTTAAAAATTCGGGTTACGGTATATTGGGTCAAATGTTAGGTAGTTTGGTGGCAGTGCTGGGGATCAATCTTCCTGGCTTAATTTTGATACTTTTTATCGTTCCGTTTTGGGATGATTTAAAAAAAATAACCCGGATTAAAAATTCCCTTTCCGGAATAAATGCTGTTTCTGTAGGATTCTTAACCGCAGCTATTTTTTTCCTGCTTCATCCTGTAGGCATTAACCTTCTTTCTGTATCAATTATCCTCGTAACGTTTTTAGTTGTTACTTATACCCGGATTCAAACTCCTTTTTTAATTATGGCAGGTGTTTTACTTGGGATTTTTCTATAGATAATATTAAAATGGTGGTTCATCATCCATATCGTCCATACGGGATGGCCGAATAATGAAGTTGCTTGGTTTTTCAAATTCCTGAGAAGGACTAATTCCAGCAAACGGGTCAGAACTACTAAATGAAGTCGGGTTAGAAAAATCTTCATCCACATCCGTAAACTTCACAAATTTTCCGACAAATTTTAATGGTACAGTTCCGGTTTCACCGTTTCTGTGTTTGGAAATTATTACTTCTGCAAGTCCGATAGTTGAGCGGCCCTGTTCATCTTCTGTTAACCCATAATATTCTGGCCTGTAAAGGAAAAGTACCATATCAGCATCCTGTTCAATGGAGCCCGATTCACGTAAATCTGAAAGCATAGGTTTTTTTTGGGCTCCCGGACGGGATTCTACAGCTCTGCTTAATTGCGATAAGGCAATAACAGGAACATTCAATTCTTTGGCTACAGACTTTAAAGCCCTGGAGATACTGCCGATCTCCTGCTCCCGGTTGCCGCCCTTTCCTTCACCTTTACCATGCATTAACTGCAAATAATCTACAATTATTAATTGAATATCGTATTGAGCTTTTAAACGGCGACATTTTGCCCTGAATTCAAAAATGTTTAGTGCGGGAGTGTCATCAATAAAAAGGGGCGCCTCCGTAAGTTTTCCGATTTTTGAATGCAATTGCTGCCATTCCCATTCAGCCAAGTGGCCTTTACGGATCTTTTCCTGCTCAATTTCGGCCTCGCCGGAAATTAAACGGTTTACTAATTGTACAGATGACATCTCCAAAGAAAAAACCACAACAGGCTTATTAAATTGAACGGCCGCGTTACGGGCACAACTTAATACAAACGCAGTTTTCCCCATTGATGGCCTTGCGGCAATGATAACCAGATCTGAGGGTTGCCATCCCGAAGTGATCCTGTCAAGGGCGGTAAACCCGGAAGCAATACCGGTTAAACCATCCACGCGATCTTTTATTTTTTCCAAATTATCCAGAGATTCCCGGATAATATCATCCATTCTCCTGGAATCACGTCGTAAATTGTTTTGCGCTATATCAAATAAATTTTTCTCTGCCGTATCCAGAAGATCAAAAATGTCGGTTGTATCTTCATAGGCATTGCTTATGATTTCAGTAGAAATTCGAATTAATTCCCGCTGTATAAATTTTTGGGAAATGATCCGGGCATGGTATTCAATGTTTGCCGCGGATGCAACACGGTTAGTTAATTCAGTTATATAGTAAGCTCCGCCTATCATTTCCAAATGACCCTGCTGACGGAGCTGGGCAGTCACGGTTAAAATATCAACCGGTGATGATTTTTGAAATAAAATATGAATGGCCTCAAATATTTTTTGGTGGCTGTCTTTGTAAAAAACAGAGGGGTTTAAAATGTCAATTACAGCAGAAAGTGCGTCTTTCTCCAACATCAGCGCACCAAGAACAGCTTCTTCAAGATCAATTGCCTGTGGAGGTAACTTTCCCAGCCCACTGGTTAGATTACTTAAACGCGTTCTTCTATCAGTAGTGGGGTTGTTTTTGTTACCCCGCCCAAAATCCTGATTGCTTTCTAAATTCATAGCTTCAAATGTAAAGTAAAAAGGTATTCTGACTTGTCAAAGTTCTGCACACCTAATCTTTTTAGCAACTAACACTATCTTGTATTTATACCTAATTCAATATTTGTTATTAACATCAAATGTTTAAAAGATGTGGAATATGATCAAATGTATCAGATTAAATGTATTTAAGTGGGATGTTAATAACTTTAAACGATGTTTACAGTCAGAGGAATAAAGCTTTAATCAGGGTCTGTTTTCATCCAAAATGATAAATATACCTATCTTAGCCTTCCCATTATTTTAGAGCATGAACACTAACTCTTTTAGCCGTCGTAACACCGAAAAACGAGAATCAAATCAAATGGTATTCGGTATTAGAGCTGTAATCGAGGCCATCAAAAGCGGAAAGGAAATTGAAAGTCTTTTTCTGCAAAGAGGCCTGAACGGCGAAAACTATTTGGAGCTAAAGACTTTAATCGCAAATCAATCAATTGCTTATCAGCAGGTACCACTAGAAAAGCTGAGCAGGATAACTCAAAAAAATCATCAGGGCGTAGTTGCATTCATCTCACCTATTATTTACCAAAAAATAGAGGATATTATTCCATTGGTATTTGAAAAAGGGGAGGTTCCGCTAATTTTAATCCTGGATAGAATTACCGATGTAAGGAATATGGGCGCTATAGCCCGAACTGCTGAATGTGCGGGAGTCCATGCCATCATTGTCCCTTTAAAAGGATCTGCTCAAATTAATCCGGATGCAATTAAAACATCAGCAGGTGCCCTTTATAAAATTCCTGTTTGCCGGCATGAAAGTATCTCAAAGACAGCTTTGTTTTTAAGGGAATCAGGGCTTCAGTTAATTGCCTGCACCGAAAAAACCAATGATGATTTGTATCAACCTGATTATTCTGGCCCCACAGCCCTAATAATGGGTTCTGAGGAAGATGGAATTTCAGATGAATTAATCAGAATTTCAGATTACCTGGCAAAAATACCAATGTACGGGGAAATTGAGTCGTTAAATGTTTCTGTGTCAGCGGGTATTCTGTTATACGAAGCCGTCAGGCAGCGGCTGGTTAAATAAAACTTGGTCCAAAACGCTGTTTCACATCGGCTACAACTTGTTTTATATTTTGTTCTTCGTTTCTCGGGCAAATCAGTAATGTATTGTTATTTTCGACAACAATAAAGTCATGTAGACCCTGTAAAATTACAACTTTCCCTTTTGGTACATTAACCATACAGTTAGATGAATCGTACATAATTACTCTTTCTGAAGGCAAAACTGCGTTTCCTACATAATCTTTTTCAGCAAGGTCATACACAGAAGCCCATGTTCCCAGATCAGACCAGCCAAATTCGGCGGGCAAAACAAACACATTATCAGCCTTTTCCAAAATTCCGTAATCAATAGAAATATTGGTACACTGGTAGTAAGCCCTTTGTATAAATTCCTGCTCATCGTGTGTGTTATAAGCCATTTCGCCTTCTTTAAAAACATCATTAATCTCCGGGAGATATTGTTCAAAAGCTTTTATGATATTTTTAACAGACCAAACAAAAATTCCTGCGTTCCATAAAAATTCACCACTCTGAAGGAAGGTTTTAGCAAGGTCAGCATTGGGTTTTTCTGTAAAAGTTTTTACTTTATGAAAGTCGTTGTTAATCGTTACCGCATTAAACTGGATATAGCCGTATCCGGTATCAGGGCGTGATGGCTTGATTCCTAAAGTAATTAAACAATTATGTTCTGCTGCTGCTTTTAATGATAAATCTATAGAATTTACAAAACCTTCCGTATCTAAAATAAGATGGTCTGAAGGGGCAACTATCACACAGGCCTGTGGGTTTATTTTATTTATTTTATAACATCCATAAGCAATACAAGGAGCAGTATTGCGCATGATTGGTTCAGCCAGAATCTGAGATTGATCTATTTCTGGTAACTGTTGTTTAACCAGGGAAGTATAAATATCGTTCGTGACAATATAAATATTTTCTCTAGGAACTATTTTAGTAAACCTGTCATAAGTTTGGCGGAGTAATGTTTTTCCTGTACCTAATATATCAATAAACTGTTTAGGGTGGGATGACCGACTAACTGGCCAAAAGCGGCTACCGATGCCACCTGCCATAATAAGTACGTAGTTGTTGTTCATTGTATTAAAATTACAGGCTCTTTAATATCCGTTACAGGATATATTTGATAACTAGCAATAAGATATGAATTAATTAAACCATTGGCATTAACTGCATTTGCTAAAGGCGAGACTAAAGTGTGAATAGAAACTAACTTAAAATGCAAATCATAGGCGCTGCTTTCCGTAATTTAAATTATGCCCTCTTTTAGAAGATCATGAAGATGGACAATTCCCTGATATTGGTTACCTGAACTTACCAGTAACTGGGTGATGTTATTTGAACGAAGGATCTCAAGTGCTTTTACAGCTAATTCATCTTTATCAATTTTTTTGGGTGAGATTGCCATAATGTCTTTTGCTAGTATGCCTTCAATAGAATCACGGCTTTCTAACATCCGTCGTATGTCACCATCTGTAATGATCCCGGCTATTTGATTGTTTTCTATAACAGCAACCGCTCCCAATCTGCTTTTAGTAATCTCAATTAATACTTCTTTTATGGCACTTGCGGGGGAAACCATTGGTTTTTGATTCTGACTGGAAAGATCGCCAACCTTTAAATATAACCGTTTGCCTAAAGATCCTCCCGGATGGAACCTTGCAAAATCCGCACTTTTAAATTCCCGGCATTCTAATAAACATATGGCCAGAGCATCACCCATCACCAATTGAGCTGTTGTACTGGTTGTTGGGGCCAAATTATGCGGGCAGGCTTCCATTTCAATAGTGGTGTCTAAAATCAAGTCAGCCTGTTTGGCAAGAAAAGAAGTTAGATCGCCAACCATACCAACTAAAGTGTTGCCCATCATTTTAAGCAACGGAACCAAAACTTTTATTTCAGGTGTGTTTCCACTTTTAGAAATGCAGATCACCAGATCCGTGTCCTGAACCATTCCAAGGTCTCCGTGAATAGCATCGGCGGCATGCATAAAAATAGAAGGAGTTCCGGTAGAATTTAAAGTTGCCACAATCTTTTGAGCAATGATGGCGCTTTTACCAATTCCTGTAACAATAACCCTCCCTTTTAAATCTATAATTCGATGTACTATAGTTGCGAAATCTTCGTTTAATTGGGTCGAAAGTTTAGATAAACCTTCTGCTTCTATTCTAAAGGTTTTTAGTGCTATTCCAAGAATATCTCCGCTGGTTTTCAAACAGAATAAATTATTTTGGTTATATTAATGGGCAAAAGTATGTTTATTATTGATAATTTTACCCTCATTCTCACAATTACCCTTACCCCCTATTTTCCAGCATACAATGGAGATTAACAAATCATTATTTGACAATTTACAGAATTTCTTTGGTTTTGATAATTTTAAAGGCGACCAGGAAGCAATCATAACAAGTATTCTTCAAAAGCAAGACACTTTCGTAATAATGCCTACAGGTGGCGGAAAATCAATTTGTTACCAGCTTCCTGCTTTAATTAGCGATGGAACGGCCATTGTTATCTCTCCATTAATCGCTCTGATGAAAAACCAGGTCGATCAACTGAGGGCATTCGGTGGAACAGAAAGTATCGCTCACTTTTTAAATTCATCGCTAAACAAATCTGAAATAATAAAAGTTAAACAGGATGTTACCAATGGAGAAACCAAACTGCTTTATGTAGCACCGGAATCATTAACTAAACCAGAAAATGTTGAGTTTTTACAAGGTATCACGATTTCATTTGTAGCGGTAGACGAGGCTCATTGTATTTCTGAGTGGGGACATGATTTCCGGCCGGAATATCGGCGTATCAGGCAGGTTATTAATAATATTGGTGATAACATTCCTATAATCGCGTTAACAGCCACAGCCACTCCTAAAGTTCAGCAGGATATTCAAAAAAACTTGCAGATGAACAATGCCGTTTTATTCAAATCGTCATTTAATAGGCCAAATTTATTTTATGAAGTAAGAGCAAAGCGGGATGTACTGAAAGAGATTGTTAGGTATGTAAAATCTCAGGAAGGGAAATCAGGGATTATTTACTGCTTAAGCCGAAAAAAAGTAGAAGAAGTTGCCGAGGTTTTAAGACTTAACGGAATCAAAGCGTTGCCCTACCACGCCGGTTTGGATCCAAAAACCAGGGCCGAAACCCAGGATAATTTTTTGATGGAAGATGTGGATGTTATTGTGGCAACCATTGCTTTCGGAATGGGCATTGACAAACCAGATGTTAGATTTGTGATCCACCATGATATTCCTAAAAGTATGGAAGGGTATTACCAGGAAACCGGGAGGTCCGGTCGTGACGGTGGTGAAGGTGTATGCGTTGCTTTTTATTCCCAAAAGGATATTGACAAATTAACCAAATTCATGAAAGATAAACCTGTTTCAGAGCGAGAAATAGGGACTCAAATTTTAAAGGAAGTTATTGATTATTCTGAATCCGGAGTTTGTCGCCGTAAACAGATCTTACATTACTTTGGTGAAAATTTTAATGAAGCCGGATGTAATAATATGTGCGATAACTGCAGAAATGCAAAAAAATATTTTGCAGCCGAGCAATCCTTACAGCAGGTGTTATCATTAATTAAAGAATTTGGCGAAAAGTTTGACGACCTGTATATCATAAATATCATGATGGGTGTTGAAAATGCCCAGATACTATCTTACAACCACGATAAATTACCAGCTTTTGGTTCTGGAACAGAGCATGGTGAGATTTATTGGAAATCGTTAATGAGGCAGGCAGTATTAAACAATTATCTTTTTAAAGATGTGGATAATTACGGGTTATTAAAATTAACCAAATCGGGAAAGGCATTTATTAATTCTCCCCACGCCTTAAAGTTTATCCTGAATAATCCCATTGAAATGGCCCAGGTCGATACGGAAATGTCTGGGCCACAGGCTGGAGCACTGGACACGCATCTTTTAATGATGCTGAAAGATCTACGCAAAAAAATCGCTAAACAACAAAACCTGCCGCCGTTTGTGATATTTCAAGATCCATCGTTAGATGAAATGTGTACTCATTACCCAATTTCTTTAGAAGAATTGAAACAAGTGCAAGGCGTTGGAAGTGGCAAAGCTTTAAAATTTGGGAAACCTTTTGTAGAACTAATTAAGTTTTATGTAGAGGAAAACGAGATAGATCGTCCGGTAGATCTGGTTATTAAATCAGCGGCCAATAAATCAGCTCTCAAAGTTTCAATCATTCAAAATATTGATAAGCAGATCGCTTTAGAAGATATTGCTTCATCCAAAGGCATGTCTTATGAAGAAATTATTAAGGAAGTGGAAACTATCGTCAACTCAGGCACAAAGCTAAACCTGAATTATTATATTGATGATATGATTGATGAAGAAAGACAGGACGAAGTGTATGATTATTTCAGAGCTTCAGAAGTTGATTCCATAGATTCGGCTTTATCAGACCTTGGAAACGAAGATTATTCAAGGGAAGAAATTCAGTTAATGAGGATTAAATTTCTTTCAGAACTTGGAAACTAAATTGTGCAGGTCAGTTCCTATTTGTTTCTCCCACATTATTTAGCAAAATGAATATCCTTAACAATATTTCCAAAATAAAACACTTAAGCAGCAACAATTTTGTTTTGATGACTGGCCCTTGTGTAATTGAAGGTGAGGATATAGCACTTCGTATAGCCGAAAAGATTTTAAGCATAACCGATAGGTATCAAATCCCGTTCGTCTTTAAAGGTTCATACCGTAAGGCAAACCGGTCCAGATTAGATTCTTTTACAGGTATTGGCGATGAAAAAGCATTAAAAATTTTAGCTAAGATTGGTAGAGAATTTGATATTCCCGTTATTACCGATATCCACGAAAGTGTAGAAGCGGCTTTTGCAGCCGAATTTGTAGATGTGCTTCAGATACCGGCTTTCTTGTGCCGGCAAACAGACCTGTTAATTGCTGCGGCTAAAACCGGAAAGACTATAAATGTGAAGAAGGGTCAGTTTCTTTCAGCTTCATCAATGAAATTCGCGGTTGATAAAATCCTGGAATCAGGCAATCCGAATGTTATTTTAACAGATCGTGGCAACACATTCGGTTACCAGGATATTATCGTTGATTACCGGGGAATCCCTGAAATGCGTGCCTTTAATGTCCCTGTTGTAATGGATTGCACGCACTCTTTACAGCAACCTAACCAATTAAGCGGAGTTACCGGAGGAAAACCTGCGTTAATTGAAACGATAGCAAAAGCAGCGATTGCGGTTGGTGCTGACGGATTATTTATAGAAACGCATCCTGATCCGGCAAGCGCCAAATCTGACGGAGCGAATATGCTGCCTTTAAATAAACTTGAAGAGTTATTGTTGAAATTGATTCGTGTAAGAGAAGCTATTTTATAAGTTAAACCCGGTGATGGTCTGCTTTCCAATTTTTAATAGCTGATTTTATTTCCTTTGCGTTTAAGTTTTCCACGCTCGCACGCTCTGAAAGACTTTGAAATTCATTATCCGGAGCAAATCTAAGTGCAATAATTTGGGTCATGTTAAGATTTAACGGTAACGTTTTACCGGTAAGTAAATAGTACCTGAAACTCTCTTCTGCCCTTATTGCTCTATCTTGCGCTTTTAAGGCAAAAGATCTGCTGAACACTGCTATAAAAAATCCAATTACAAACAATAAAACAATTAAACTCGCCGAGTACAGATTTTCGTTCTTGATGGAAGATGCCAGATTAAATATAGAGCCAACCAGGCCAGACAATAAAAGGACAGTTAACAATATGTGGTAGCCCTTTACAATTCGAAAATGATTTTGAAAATTTTGATCCATTTTAATTCTTAATGATTTTAAATTCCGTTCTCCGGTTATTTTTTCTCGCTTCTTCAGTTTTATTGTCGTTTAGAGCTTTTGTCTCTCCGTATCCTTTATAGCTTAGACGTGAAGGTAAAATTTTATTGCTGATTAAATAAATGTAAACTGTTTTTGCCCGGTTTTCAGAAAGTATCAGGTTTGATTTATCGTTACCAACATCATCAGTATGACCGCCGATTTCAATAGAAATGTTTGAATTTAAATTTAAAAAATTTATCAGTTGTTGTAATTCTACTTTAGATTCTGAAAGCAAGTTAAATTTATTAGTTTCAAAAAAGATATTATTAAGAATAACCATTCCGCCAACTTTAATTTTTTGCAACGGAACTTGAATATGAAAAGGTTTATTGTTGCTGGCATTATCCAGTGAAAAATTCTCTGAAAAAAAAAGATAGTTGTCTTTTGAAACGTTAAGGCCAAATTTTCCCCCAATTGCCATAGTGGCTAAAAATTCTCCCGTTTCTCTATCCGAAACATCGTCAAATACTACCTGGTTAGTGTTTAAGTTTATAATCTGAATTTTGGCATCCAGTATTTCTTTTGTATCCGCATCTACCACATTTCCTTTTACGAACGTAACTTTCCCGGGACGGAGAGGTGCCGGAAGTTCAAATGAATAAATATCCAAACCTCCAAAACCTCCTTTCTGGTCGGAAGCAAAAAAAGCGGTTTTGCCATCGCTGCTAATGGTTAATCCACTTTCTTCGCCAAATGTATTGATGGGGAAACCCAAATTTTTTGGCTTGCTCCAAATTTTACCGGATGAATCTTTGCGGCTTACATAAATATCTTTATTGCCCAATCCAGGCCAACCATTAGAAGAAAAATACAATGTCTGGCCATCAGCGTGTATAAAAGGCGATTGCTCATCGTATACTGTGTTTATCTCTGGCCCCAGGTTTTTAGGAAATGTCCAGGCACCATCCGTTTTTAGATCAGATTTCCATATATCATATCCGCCTATCCCACCCGGCCTGGTACTAACAAAAAAAAGGGTCTTCCCGTCAGCAGTGAGTGAGGGCTGCGATTCCCAACCAGGGGTATTAACTGGACCACCGATATTAAAAGGTGCGCTCCAGTTTTTGCCTTCACGTTTGGACAGGTATATGTCACAACGGCCGAGTCCATCCGGGCGGTTGCACCCTGTAAAAAACATATACATCCCATCTGGAGAAATGCATTGAGCACCTTCGTTGTAAAGCGTGGTGTTAATATTTTTGCTCAAAGATTGGGAAACTAACCAGTTGCTATCGATTTTTATACTTGAAAAAAAATCTTCATTTCTGTTTGCTTGCCGTGTAAAAATCAACAGCTTTTCATCAGCAGTGATTACAGGCAAATATTCTTGCTCCTTTGTATTGATACCTGATCCAAGGTTTTTTGGTTGATAGGTTACTGGGTTTTTAATGGATTGCAAACTAAAAATGCAATCATCAATATATTTTTGAACCATTTTTTTACTGGTCTCAAGCAGAGGATAGGTTGCGTATTTTTTAAAATGCACCAAAGCGTTTTCATAATCGCCAGTATTAAGTTCGCTTTCTGCAAGCCCAAAGTAGGTAAGCGGTAGAAATTCAATGTCGAGTTCTAAAACTTTTTTATAGCTGAGCTTGGCATTTTTAAAATCATTTAATTTTCTGTAAATATCTCCAAGTTGTTGATGGGAAGCAATGAAACTTGTGTCTAAAGAAATGGCCTGCTTGAGCTGCTCGATGGCTTTATCATAAAACTTATAACTAGCAGACTGGCTTGCTTGGTCATAAAACTTTTGTGCTTGCTTATTAGTGGAAGTGGATTTTTGACCGTAGGTAAAGTTGCAAATGCCGGTTAAAAGGATAATATAAATATATCTCATGCCTGAAGCAGGTGCTGTCTTAAAAAATTAAATATAAAGAATGTTTCTGTACGGATACAGGGACATTCTGTTACATGAATAACTCTTTTAAAAACAGTTTCATGTGCTCCCACGATCTTTTTTCGGCAAGCTCATTGTAAGCTGCACCTTTTGAGTTATCGTTACCAGCTTGAACTTGCGTAAAAGCATGTACCGCGTTCGCATAATAGATCATCTGCCAATCTGCTTTTGAGTTTTTCATTTCCTTTTGAAAATTTTTAATCTCTTCTTCTGATTCAAAAGGATCATCCGCACCGTGTAATATTAAAACTTTTGGTCTTATTGGAACAACTGCACGGCTTGAATCTCTTCCCAATCCTCCATGAAAAGATATAACGCCTTTAACAGGTAAATTTCCTCGTGCAGCTTCAACAGCGCCCGATCCGCCGAAGCAATAACCCATCACCACAATTTTTTCGGGATCTGCGCCCTGTTTAATTAATTCAGTTATTGCAGACCTGATTCGTGACTGATAAATTTCGTAATTTCCCTTATAGTATCCGGCCTTTTCTGCAGCTTCTTTCTGATCTTTAGGCATCATCCCGGAACCATAAATATCTGCGGCCAGCGCATGATACCCAAGTGCCCCTAATTTATCCGCCGATGTTTTTTCATGTGCCGATAAACCCATCCACTGGTGGATTATGACGATTCCGGGCGCTTTATTTTGTTGAGTTTTTGCCTTTACAAAGTAGCCTTCCAGTTTAACTGACCCATCCAGGTAAGTAACTTTTATACCTTGCGCAAAAGTTGCATTATCAATAAATAATGTAATTACTATTGCTAACATCAATTTTATAGTTTTCATAATTTTTCTAAATATTAGTGTAAACAACTAAAATTAAGGAATGTTGAGAAATTTATGAGTTTGCAGAGAAATTTCCCATTTCGGATTTTGTTTAACGTATTCAATAATTAAAGGGATAACCAAAGCTGATTTGGACCATTCTGGCTGCAAGTATAGTTTACAATCCGGTGATACCTGTTTAGAATGTTCTTCTGCCCATGCGAAATCACTTTTATTAAACACAATTACCTTTAACTCATCTGCCAACCGGCTAACTTCTAATTTGGGACCTTTAAATTTCTTCGGTGACAAGCAAATCCAGTCCCAAAATCCTGAAAGAGGGTAGGCACCAGAAGTTTCTATAAAAGTTTTAATTCCCCGGGCCTGTAATCCTTTTGTTAAATAGTCCAGATTGTAAATTAGGGGTTCTCCGCCAGTAATAACCACTGCTTTTCCAGGATACATGCTTGCCTTCTCAAGGATGTCGTCAGCTGAAGTTAGTGGATGGAGTTCCGCATCCCAGCTTTCCTTTACATCGCACCAGGGGCAACCAACGTCACAGCCGCCCAAACGGATAAAATAAGCCGCTTTGCCTGAATGAAAACCTTCGCCCTGAATGGTGTAGAATTCTTCCATTAATGGTAAAAATGTTCCGTCGGGTGGTATTTGATGTGCCATTTTGTATTTTAGGCTGCAAATATACTGAGATTATTAAGCGGAGATAAGCTTTATCTATTTTGATACAGATTATTGATCTGGTATTAGCGTACAATTTTTTAAAATCGGGAAATGAATTGGATAAAAATAATGTCTAACGATGTTTTAGAGGCTGAAAATTTTATCCGCTTAATCCGAGTAGACGGGAAAAAAATATGTTTGGTAAAGGTTGGAGATGAATTTTTTGCTACACAAAACCGTTGTCCGCATGCAGGCGCTGATCTTAGCCTGGGAATTTGTAAAGATAAAAAACTCATTTGCTCATTCCACCGTTATGAATATGATTTGAAAACGGGTAGGGGAGCCGCAGGGCAAGGTGATTATTTAAATATATATCCCATTAAAAAGGAGGAAGATGGTCTCTATGTTGGGTTTAAAGATAAATGGGCATTTATAAGGAAATTTTTTCAATATGGTATCACAGGAAATTGATCATTTAACCGAACGTTTTTATGAAAGTATATGCTTTAATGCGGAGCATTACCCAAATTTTGACCGGTTACAGGAATTGTTTTATGGATCAAGTACATTAATAAATAATAACACAGATCTGCCCATAGAGTTTACGGTTCAAACTTTTGCACATGCAATTACAGCCCGGATCGAAGCCGGGGATGCCGATTATTTTATGCAGCAGGAAATTGGTGATCAAACGGAAATATTCGGTAACATGGCTCAAAGAAGAAGTGTCTTTGAATATAGTTCGGTAAAAGATAACCTGAACTGGAAACGTGGAATTAGCTATTTTCAGTATATCTGCATCAACCAAAAATGGCTGATTATTTCAACCATTTGGGCGTATGAAAAAGAAGGCTTAAAAATTCCGGACTCTTATCTCACCTTGTAACTTACCCGGCCATATGTTAAAGAAAAAACTCCTTACTTTTTAAAACTTCCTTTCAGAGAAGTTAAAATCATTTAGATTTTTGGTGATGATACACGTACAACCATTTTCAATAGCCGCATAATATTCTTGCCCGTCTTCAAAGTTTTGCACATAAGAATTAGGTGAAGCCAGGTTTATTGATTCTGTTGAATTCCTGGATATATTTAAATTAGGCACCAAAATTTCAATCTTTCTTTTTGGCAATAATCGCCTGGCTCTTTTTTTCATCAAAGTAAAATGCCATGGAAAGGCAGAGATAAGAAGTGAATAACTAAAACGGAGGATTCCGATTCAAACCTAAAATTTGCGAACTGAAAGGGAACAGTGGATATTCTTCATTTGAAACTAAGTAGTTGAATGTATTATTTATAAATTTCTTTTTTTGCTGATGCCAGGGTGTTTTTCAACAAGCCTACAATAGTCATTAAGCCTACACCGCCCGGAACAGGCGTAATCCAGGATGTTTTTGGAGCAACGTTTTCAAAGTCTACGTCACCAAATAATTTATAGCCAGATTTTGTTTCTGTTGATTCTTCGCGGTTTATGCCCACATCAAAAACGATGGCACCAGGTTTAACCATGTCTGCTGTAATAAATTTTTTTTTCCCGATAGCCGCAATAATAATGTCAGCCTGGAGCACCTGTTTTTTTAAATCTATGGTTTTACTGTGCGTAAGCGTTACGGTGCAGTTTCCCGGATTGGCATTACGTGCCATTAAAACACTGATTGGCATGCCCACAATATTGCTTCGGCCAACCACTACGCAATGTTTTCCGGCAGTTTCAATTTGATATTCCTGCAACATCAACAAAATACCGTAAGGTGTAGCCGGAATAAAACACGGCAAATTTCGCATCATACGGCCCAGGTTTATTGGATGAAAGCCGTCAACATCTTTGCGATGATCAATGGTTTCGGTTACTTTTTCAGGATTAATGTGTTTTGGAAGCGGCAACTGTACAATCAAACCATCTACTTCCTCATCCCGATTAATTTCTTCAATTTTTAAAAGCAAATCAGCTTCAGTAACGCTGTCGTTGTACCGAAAAAGAGAAGATTTGAACCCTACGTTTTCACAGTTTTTTATTTTGCTGGCCACATAGGTTTCGCTGCCGCCATCATTGCCAACCAAAATAGCAACCAGATGCGGCTTGCGCCCGGTTGCAGCAAGCACTTCTCCCGCTTCAACCGCAATCTGTTTTTTCAGTTTTTCTGAGATATACTTGCCGTCGAGTAATTGCATAAAAAAATATAAGTATTTAGAATAAAGTATTAAAAAATGGGTACCAATATCAGTATTTGGATGGCAGCTATTACTTTATAGCTAATCCAAAATGCCTGAAAAGTGTATCAATCCAATTTTAAAACCGCCATAAACGCAGACTGCGGAATTTCGACATTTCCAACCTGGCGCATGCGTTTCTTTCCTTTTTTCTGTTTTTCAAGCAGCTTGCGTTTTCGCGAGATATCACCACCGTAACATTTTGCGGTAACATCTTTCCGCAACGCTTTAACGGTTTCACGGGCGATAATTTTTGCCCCGATAGAAGCTTGTATGATGATTTCAAACTGCTGCCGGGGAATCAGTTCCCTTAACTTTTCACAAATCTTTTTACCAAAATCATAAGAATTACTCCGGTGTATCAGCGAGGAAAGTGCATCCACGTGCTCGCCGTTTAAAAGAATATCCAGCCTGACCAGGTCAGATCTGCGGTAACCAATCTGGTGATAATCAAACGAGGCATAACCTTTTGAAATGGTTTTTAAACGATCGTAGAAATCAAACACAATTTCTCCCATTGGTATTTCAAAAATCAACTCTACACGGTCAGATGTTAGGTAAGATTGATTCACAACCGAACCACGCTTCTGTATACAAAGTGACATTACTGGCCCAACAAATTCAGATTTGGTGATAATATTTGCTTTGATGTATGGTTCTTCAACGTATTCCAGTTTGCTTGGATCTGGAAGATCAGAAGGGTTATGAACATCAATTGCGTCACCCTTGGTTGTAAACGCTTTATAAGATACGTTTGGCACGGTAGTAATTACCGTCATGTCAAATTCCCGTTCCAATCTTTCCTGAATGATCTCCATGTGAAGCATTCCTAAAAATCCGCAACGGAAACCAAAACCTAGAGCCGCAGAAGATTCAGGCTCAAAAACAATGGAAGCATCGTTCAGTTGAAGTTTATGCATTGCCTCACGCAGTTCTTCAAATTCATCTGTATCAACCGGGTAAATTCCTGCAAAAACCATTGGCTTCACCTCTTCAAAACCTTTTATCGGTTCGCGGCTTGGCCGGTCTTTATGAGTGATCGTATCGCCTACTTTTACTTCGCGTGCTTCTTTAATCCCGGAAATTATATAACCAACATCACCGGTTTTAATCACGTCTTTTGGTAATTTTTTTAATTTTAAGGTACCAACTTCTTCCGCGATATATTCTTTATCAGTAGCTACAAACTTAACTTTATCTTTCTTCCGGATCTCGCCATTTAAAACTTTAAAATAGGCTACAATTCCACGGAAAGAATCAAATACAGAATCAAAAATCAGTGCCTGAAGTTCCCCGTCAGGGTTTCCTTTTGGAGCGGGAACCCGTTCCACAATCGCCCTTAAAATATCATGAACGCCCATTCCGGTTTTGCCAGATGCCGGTATAATATCTTCACGCTTACAGCCTATCAGTTCAATAATCTGATCCTTTACTTCTTCGGGCATGGCACCGGGAAGGTCCATCTTGTTTAAAATCGGAATAATTTCCAGGTCGTGTTCTAAAGCTAAATAAAGATTAGAAATAGTTTGTGCCTGTATTCCCTGAGACGCATCTACGATTAACAAAGCCCCTTCGCAAGCCGCTATTGAACGGGAAACTTCGTATGAAAAGTCAACGTGTCCGGGCGTGTCTATCAAATTTAAAATATAAGGCTGGCCATCCTCGATATAGTCCATTTGTATTGCATGGCTTTTGATGGTAATGCCACGTTCGCGTTCCAAATCCATGTCATCAAGCAACTGAGCCTGGGCTTCACGTGAGGTAATGGTATTGGTGTATTCTAATAACCGGTCTGCCAGCGTGCTTTTTCCGTGATCAATATGTGCGATTATGCAAAAATTACGTATATGCTTCATTCAGCCGCAAAGATAGTTTTTTGACTGTAAAAAATCCCTGTAACGGGTCATACAACTAAATATATCAAATAACCCTATCCGGCGTTTATATTATTCGAGGGTTTAGGAGATAAATTTCTGTAATTGTTAACACACTAACTTGCTTTTCATTATTTTAGGCAACATCACCAATTTATACGATCATACATGATTATCGGAATTCTGAAAGAGCCATTTTTTGAAACCCGGGTATCC
The DNA here is from genome assembly GCA_014378705.1 of Pedobacter sp. Lineage (GTDB taxonomy): Bacteria > Bacteroidota > Bacteroidia > Sphingobacteriales > Sphingobacteriaceae > Daejeonella. Next base: position 22,339 of record JACMND010000119.1, read on the forward strand.
TTATTGCCTGAGCATGTGGTACTTTTAAAAAAGCAAAATATCCAGGTGAAGGTGCAAAGCGGCAGTGGTACAAATGCTTTTGGTTCTGATGAAAATTATTTGTCTGCCGGAGCCGAAATCTTAAAACGGGAAGACGTTTTAACAACCTCGGATGTTATACTAAGTATGCATCCAATATCCGACGAAGAAATGAAAATGCTTAAAGCACGTACTTTATTAATCGGAACGTATAATCCGCTTTCGCAGATAAAATCCGTTAAAAATTGGACGCAATTTGGGCATACCGTTTTTAGTCTGGATATGCTGCCAAGAACTACCCGTGCCCAAAGTATGGATGTACTAAGTTCGCAGGCCAATATAGCAGGTTACCGTGCCGTTATAATGGCTGCAGCGCAATTGCCTAAATACTTTCCGATGTTTATGACCGCCGCCGGAAGTATAGCACCCGCTAAAATTCTAATTTTGGGAGCGGGTGTAGCCGGTCTGCAGGCCATTGCTACAGCAAGAAGGTTGGGGGCTGTGGTGGAAGTGTTTGACACCCGCCCGTCTGTAAAAGAAGAAGTGATGAGTTTGGGAGGCAAATTTGTTGAAGTTGAAGGCGCCGCTGATGCTTCGCTTGCTGGTGGATACGGAGTGGTACAAACGGAAGATTATCTTAAAAAGCAGCAGCAGCGTATTGCGGAGGTAGCTGTAAAGGCAGACGTGATTATTTGTACAGCGCAGATACCGGGTAAGAGAGCCCCCGTTTTAATTACTGAAGAAATTCTTAATAAGATGAAAGCAGGTTCTTTAATTATTGATCTTGCTGCCTCAACAGGCGGTAACACAGCAAAAACAGTTGATAAGGAGACGATAGTTTATAATCAGGTAAGTATTATCGGTGATTCAAACCTGTCTGCCGGGATGCCCGCCGACGCCAGCAAGTTATACGGAAAAAACATGCTCAACTTTTTAGCTTTATTTATTTCAAAAGAAGGGGAATTAAATTTAAATTTTGATGATGATCTGGTGAAAGGGGCTTGCGTTGTGCATGAGGCGGAAGTTGTGAATGAGAGGGTGAAGGAAATGTTAATTAGTGATAATTTGACGGACAGTATATAACTCAAATACGAAAAGCAATTCATGATTACGATGACTTACTTTTAGATAATAAAACGATATAAACCGGTGATTTTATAATATTTGGGATATAACAGATAGAGATGGAAACCACTCGACTGTTGTAGATAAATTGGCAACCAAAAAAAATTTTAGTACTTATCACAAGTTTTTCGGACATCCACAAGATGTTGAGTAACATCCGACTTTATTTATTTGCCGACATCAAAACAAGCCATATCAAATCCACTATCGTTTTGCATTGGCGTATTTTATTAAAATTAAAAAGCGTAGAAATTGGGACGTGTCAAGATTGCATAAAATATAGCGATCACAAACCTTTAACAGTTACTTTTGAACTTTACCGAAAAATAATTCATTAACCTATTTATGACACAATGCAACAACTCCTTTCCTTTTTCAGCAACCATCAGCAGATGATCTACATCGTGATCCTCAGTATTTTTTTGGGGATTGAAGTGATTGGCCGGGTGCCAAGCGTTTTGCATACGCCACTGATGAGCGGTGCAAACGCCATTCATGGTGTAGTTGTTATTGGTGCGATCATCGTGATGGGAAAAGCCGAACAAAACAATTACCTGGCTCTTATGATAGGCTTTGTAGCGGTTATTTTAGGAACTCTGAACGTGGTTGGTGGTTTTGTGGTTACCGACCGGATGCTGGAAATGTTTAAAAGGAAGAAATAATATGGAAATAAACATACTTGTTATTTGCTACCTCATTGCTTCAATAACTTTTATTGTGGGGCTTAAAATGTTAAGCCACCCGGAAAGTGCCAGGAAAGGAAACCTGATCGCTGCCGCCGGAATGTTTATCGCTATTTTGGGAACCATTTTTTTATACCAGGAAAACGGGACGAAGCTTTCCAATTATGGTTGGATATTCGGGGGTTTAATTCTCGGTACTGTTGCCGGAACTTTGGCCGCAAAAAAAGTTAAAATGACTGCCATGCCTGAAATGGTAAGCCTTTTTAATGGGATGGGAGGTGCCTGCGCTGCTCTTATTTCGGTTGTTGAATTTAACCACATTAACTTTCGAGATGAGGCAGCAGATAGTTTAACCTTACTCATCATCTTTGCCGGATTAATTATCGGAACTGTTTCTTTCGCCGGAAGTATGATTGCCTGGGCCAAATTAAACGGTAGGATTAAAGACTACTCGTTTAACGGCCAGCATATTGTAAACTTGTTCATCTTCGCTGTAATCATAATCCTTTCAGCTTACTATATAATCAACCAACAGCATACAACAGGGTATCTTTTCTACCTGGTGCTTGTATTGTCTATACTGTACGGGATCTTTTTTGTTCTGCCAATTGGTGGGGCGGATATGCCCGTGGTTATTTCTTTATTGAATTCATTTACTGGTGTGGCTGCGGCATTCGGAGGTTTTTTATACAATAACCCGGTTATGTTAACGGGTGGTATCCTGGTAGGATCAGCCGGGACTATCTTAACCATATTAATGTGCAAGGCCATGAACCGGCCGTTAACTAATGTGCTGATCGGTTCTTTTGGAGCAAACCATAAAAGCAGGAATAATGATAATAAGGACCAGGGAAATTATAAAGAGATAAGCATTACAGATACTGCTGTAGTGATGAGGTATGCCGAGAAGGTAATTATTGTACCCGGATATGGTTTGGCAGTAGCGCAGGCACAACATGTTTGCCACGAACTGGAAAAAATTCTGACTGAAAGAGGTGTGGAAGTTACTTACGCCATTCATCCGGTTGCCGGCCGTATGCCCGGGCATATGAACGTTTTGCTTGCCGAAGCTGATGTGGATTACGGTATTCTGCAGGAAATGGAGCAAGCCAACGACCAGTTTTCGCAAACTGATGTGGTTCTGATTTTGGGTGCAAATGATGTGGTTAATCCGGCAGCTAAAACTGATCCATCATCGCCAATATATGGTATGCCCGTTTTGGATGTGGAAAAGGCAAAATTGGTTGTGGTAAATAAAAGAAGTATGAAACCCGGTTATGCCGGAATTGAAAACGAACTGTTTTTTCAACCGAAAACATCCATGCTTTTTGGTGATGCCAAAGAAATTTTACAGAAACTGGTTGCGGAAGTAAAAAATGTATAAACCAAATAGAACTCAAGGTGGGTTAACGATGGAAGCGACATTATTTTTGGCTTTTTCAAACAAAAAGATTTAGCGTGCAGCGGGTTTAAACGCCCAGGTTCAGTTACTTAGATTTTGTTTACAAATCTGAGCTAAAATCTTTAAAATAAAGATTTTAGCTACTCAGCCCTTTTCAAGCTATATTTTTCAATTTTGCTATACAAATGACTTCTTTGAATATCAATATCATCAGCAGTTTTTGAAACATTCCAATTGTTTTTTTCCAGCTTATATTTGATGTATTCCCGTTCTGCGGCATCTTTATATTCCTGGAAATTTGCAAATTGATCAAAATTTGTATGCGAATTCTTGGTAGAATTATTCCCGTTCATCTGGGCTGGGGCAGACATAGACACGTCCGGATTGGCGTAAGTTTTTACATCCTGCTCCGTAATGCTTTTGTCGCTTAAAATAATCAGGCGTTCAACCATATTTCGAAGTTCGCGGATATTGCCAGTCCAGGGCATAGCTTTTAATGTTTCCATAGCACCGGTACTAAATTTTTTAACCGGTATCCCGTAATCATTGCAAATCTCAGAGCTAAAACTTTCTGTAATTAACGGTATATCATCTTTTCTTTCTGTTAAATGTGGTACGTGAATCAGAATCACACTTAAACGGTGGTATAAATCCATTCGAAAATTTCCAGCTTCAATTTCTTTCTGGAGATCTTTGTTGGTAGCCGCAATCACTCTTACGTCAACTTCAATTTCCTTCTCACCACCTACACGAGTTACTTTGTTTTCTTGAAGGGCACGTAAAACTTTAGCTTGTGCCGAAAGGCTCATATCGCCAATTTCATCTAAAAACAAAGTTCCGCCGCTTGCCTGTTCAAATTTACCAATACGTTGTTTAACCGCCGAGGTAAAAGAACCTTTTTCATGACCAAATAGCTCGCTTTCAATAAGTTCTGAAGGAATTGCCGCACAGTTTACTTCTACTAAATGAGCGTGTGAGCGATTAGACTTTTCATGCAACCAACGGGCTACCAATTCTTTACCGCTGCCATTGGCACCGGTAATTAAAACCCTTGCGTCAGTAGGGGCAACCCGTTCTATAGTGTCTTTAATCCGGGCGATAGCCATGGATTCACCCAGCATTTCCTTAGTCTTGCTAACTCTCCGTTTTAAAACTTTTGTTTCTGTAACCAGGTTTCCACGTTCCAGGGCGTTGCGAACGGTTATGAGTAAACGGTTTAGATCCGGTGGTTTGGAGATGAAATCAAAAGCTCCTTTTTTACTGGCTTCAACAGCAGTTTCTACTGTCCCGTGGCCAGAGATCATGATAAAGGGTAGATCCGGTTGAAAATTTAATCCTTCACTAAGCACTTCCATGCCATCCATTTTATTCATTTTGATGTCGCAAAGAACAAGGTCATAGCTGTTCTTTTTGATCAGGTCAAGGCCTTCTACACCATTGTCTATATCATCAACCCGGTAGTCTTCGTACTCAAGTATTTCACGAAGCGTGTTCCGGATCGCCCGCTCATCATCAATAATTAAAATCTTAGCCATAGATAAGTCCTTTAAACATCTGTTGAGGAAAGGAAAATTTTTTTGCGAATATAATGATTGTTTTGATTTATGAATAAGCCAAAGGTCAATCTATTATATAAAAACAAGCCTGTAAGCCGGGTTCTGTATCCCGATTAAATCGGAATTTCTATCATTTATCCAGTCTCTGCATTACTGCAGAGATCTAACGACCTACCCACTAACTTCGGACGAGCAGCCCTACATGCGTTAGCCTATTTGGTCTTTCAACTCCTGGGGTTTACCGCTCTAAATGTCGCCATTCAAAGCCGTGGGCTCTTACCTCACGTTTTCACCTTTTCCTTATTCGCATAACGCATAAGGTAGTTTTTTTTCTGTGGCACTTTCCGTCTCCGTAAACCGGATCCTTTCCGTTAGAAAGCAGGATGCTCTATGTTGCCCGGACTTTCCTCTCTCCATTTAGAATGAACAGCGATAGAACGGCTTGCTTTCCTCAAAGGTAGAGAATTCGTTGGGAATTCGTTGGTAATCGGAGGTAGAAGTTGTTGATTAAAGGTTGTGGGCTCAGGTATACAGGTTGAGTATTTTAATTTTTACCCTTTGAGTTTAGCGTTTCTTTATCGGCAGTCTTTTAAACCAGCACTTACGTTTTCCAGTTGAAAAGCTCCTAATTTATTTCCAAAAGAATTGCCGGTATACACCAGGATTTGTGTCACATCGATAGCCGTTAAAGAAGTATTGCCCGGCATTTTTTCTTCATATCCCTGTCCGTTAATAATTATTTTTTCATTGAGCCCGTACTTGATGATGCAGGATAACCTGGCTTTGTTATTTCTAATATATGTTGTATCGGTCAGGGCTGGATACAATTTTTTTAAACCTTCTCCATTTGCACCATGGCAGTTCTGACAGTTTTTTTCGTACAATCCTTTCCCGTTAACGTAATATCTTGCAAAGGTTATCTGATCTTCGCTTTGACAGGAATAAAACAGGACACTGAACACAAAGCCAAGCCCAATAAAATAGATAATCTTATTTCGCATCTACCTTTTCGTCAAGCAAAATCTGCATGTCTTTAATCATCACTTCAACCTGATCTGCTTTGGTTCCGTCATAAGCCCCGCGAAGCCGTTTGTTTTTATCAACTAAAATAAACCAGCCCTGATGAACAAATCCCTGTGCATCAGATTTATCTTCGTAAGCAGCTACAAGGTAATTTTTGGCAGAAACATTGTAAATCGAATCGCTGCTGCCATGTACAAATTCCCACTGGTGGCCTTCAATACCTAATTTTCCGGCGTATATTTTTAACCGTGATGGAAGATCATATTTGGAATCAATTGAATGAGAAAGAATTTTTACCTCCGGGTTATCCTTAAATTGTTCGTAAACCTTTAACATGTTCCGGTGCATTTGGGGGCAAATGGTATTACAGCTTGTAAAAAAGAAATCAGCCACATAAATCTTACCGTTAAAATCTTTATCCGTTACCGGGATACTATCCTGATTTAAGTATCTGAAAGGAGCAATGGTTTGATAAACAGTGTCCTGAACAATTTTTCCGTTAACCGTTCGATCAGCAAGTTCCCGTTCACCAAGAATCGGTAAAGTTTTGTTGTTGCCCGAGTTACAGGCCTGAAGTATAAAAATCCCCGCAAGGACAAAAAGGTAAAATTTCATGCGGTCAAATTTATCAATATAAATGGTTTGATTAAACTGAAGGGGTTTGAATTAAGATCAGCTTTTTGACATTTTTATAGCATGTGCAAACGATTTAAAAATGAGTGCATTTTTCTGAAATATTAGCGTTTCCGGATTTAATTTTCAATACCTCTCAATTTAATTATTAGTTCTGGTCAATAGGTTTTACACTCCTAAATCATCCATAATGGTTTTTACCTTTTCATCAAGTTGTTTATCAGTTTCATCATACTTATGCACATCAGCTAAATCAGCTTTTACGCTGCAATAGAACTTAATTTTGGGTTCAGTTCCAGATGGACGGGCGGATACAATACTTCCATCTGCTGTAATAAATTGCAACACATCTGATTTAGGATAATCTAACTTTTTAATATCGCCGCTTGCCGGATCTGTTTCTATCCCTTTTTCATAATCTTTAATGGTTAAAACAGCAGAACCTCCAAGTGTAAGCGGTGGCGCGTTTCTAAATCTTTCCATCATGGCTTTAATTTCTTCAGCCCCGGTTTTTCCTTTTCTGGTTATCGATACCAGTTTTTCATTGTATAAACCATATTGGTGATACATTTGGAGCATTGCTTCGTATAAGCTGCTTCCCTGATCTTTGTAAAAAGCAGTCATCTCTGCTATAAAGGCACAGGAAATAACGGCATCTTTATCTCGTACTAAATCACCAACCAAATAACCATAGCTTTCTTCACCCCCTGCAATAAATGTCTTTTTACCTTCCAGTTCGGTCATTATTGCGGCAATCCACTTAAAACCGGTAAGGGTGTTATAACAAGTTACTTTCTTTGCTTTCGCGATTTCATTAATTAGGTTGGTGGTTACAATTGTCGAAACGATGTATTCATTTCCGGTTAACCTCCCTTTTTGTTCCCATGCGGTAAGCATGTAATTTATCAGTAAACTTCCGGTCTGGTTGCCGTTGAGCAATATAAATTCTCCTTTATCATTCTTAATCGCTATTCCCACGCGGTCCGCATCCGGATCTGTAGCCAATACCAGGTCAGCATCTATCTCTTTGGCTTTTTTTAACGCAAGGTTAAGTGCTTCCTTTTCTTCCGGATTGGGATAAATAACAGTTGGAAAATTTCCATCCGGCTTTATCTGTTCTTCAACAAGGGTAACCTTGGTAAACCCAAATTTTTGCAAAGCTGCCGGAACCAGTGTAATGCCGGTTCCATGAATAGGCGAATACACTATTTTAAGATCATTTTGTCTTTGAATGGCTTCCGGTGAAACAGATAAAAGGGCGATCTGATCCAGGTATAACTGATCCATCTCTTCGCCAATTGTTTCTATATTTTCTGGTATGGAATTAAAATTTACCTGATCTATATCGCTGATCTCCGAAACCCGGTCCATAACCATTGTATCGTCGGGTGAGGTAAATTGGCCTCCATCGGCACCATAAGCTTTGTAGCCGTTGTACTCTTTTGGGTTATGCGAAGCGGTGATCATTACCCCGCTTTTACAACCCAATTGCCTAATGGCAAATGACAATAGCGGCGTCGGCCTCAATTCCTTAAAGAAATAAACATGCATACCATTTGCGGCAAATACATTCGCAGTAATGCGGGCAAAATAATCTGAATTATTTCGGCTGTCATGCGCTACCGCAACTTTTACTTTTTCACCGGGATATTTATTTTTTAGATAATTGCACAATCCCTGTGTGGCGCTTCCCATTGTATATTTATTAACCCGGTTAGAACCTGGCCCCATCGTTCCACGCAAGCCGCCTGTACCAAATTCAAGGTCGCGATAAAATGAATCCGTAAGTTCTATGTTTGCTTTTTCGTCAAGAAGTTTTTTTATCTGGCTTTTTGTATCCTCATCATAATTTCCTTCAAGCCAGGAGTTTATTTTTTTTGATACAGAGGCTTCTAATTCTTGCATAAGTTTAAGGTTGAAAAGAGTGAGCAATCATTTTTTTAAAACTTCAATTTGGATGATCAGCAGGTATATCCAGGATGTTAAATATTTTGTTTCGGTAAAGTATGTAGTTTTTTTTAAATTTAGCGGTCTGTCAAATAGCAAAACAGAATGTATTCTGTTTCTTTTAACTATGTAAAAGTATAAAAATCATTAGCTGCAATATAAAATTAACAAGTAAAATGCTCGTATTAAAATTTGGTGGAACTTCTGTTGGCAGTCCTGACCGCATAAAGAAATTATTGAACATTATTGATTTGTCCAAAAGTCAGATCGTGGTGCTTTCGGCAGTATCCGGAACGACAAATAGCCTGGTAGAAATCTCAAAAGCTTTTTTGGAAAACGATAAACAAAAGGCATCAGAAATTATTGAAGATCTTTACAATTTTTATAATCAATTTATCAAAGAGTTATTTGGCACTTCCGTGGGATTAGAAAGCGCAAATAACTTAATTGAATACCATTTTGGGCTAATCTCTTCTTTTGCCAATGAACTGTTTACACCGATTGAAGAAAAAGTGATCCTTGCGCAGGGAGAACTGATCTCGACAACGTTATATCATTTATATTTAACCGAAATCGGGGTATCATCCAAGCTATTATCAGCTTTGGATTTTATGAAGATTGATGAAGATAACGAGCCTGTAGTTGAGTTTATTACAGAACATTTACAACCTCTCTTAGATCAGCATCCCAATCAAATCCTGTTTATAACCCAGGGCTTTATATGCCGTAATTCTTTTGGCGAAATTGATAATTTACGTCGTGGCGGAAGTGACTATACTGCTTCATTAATTGGGGCAGCTATTAAAGCAGAAGAAGTTCAAATCTGGACGGATATTGACGGGATGCATAACAACGATCCGAGAATTGTAAATGGAACAAAGCCAATTGCCAAATTATCCTTTGATGAAGCCGCCGAACTTGCTTATTTCGGGGCCAAAATATTGCATCCGCAAAGTGTTTTTCCAGCACAGAAATATAAAATTCCGGTTCGTTTATTGAATACCATGGATCCGAAAGCTGAGGGAACCCTGATCAGCCATGAAAGTGAATCAGGCAAGATAAAATCCATTGCAGCCAAAGACGGGATAACCGCAATAAAAATCCAGTCGAGCCGGATGTTGCTGGCCTACGGCTTTATGCGCCGGATATTTGAAATTTTTGAAAGATATAAAACGCCTATTGACATGATCACCACATCTGAGGTGGCGGTATCTTTAACGATTGATGATACGCGGCATTTAGAAGATATTCTATCGGAGCTCAATAGTTTCGGAACGGTAGAAGTAGACAACGGGCAAACCATTATTTGTGTGGTTGGTGATTTTGGCGCCGACCGTCATGGTTACGCATCGATGGTTTTTGAATCTCTTAAACACGTGCCCATCCGCATGATCTCTTACGGAGGAAGCAGGTATAATATCTCTTTGTTACTTAACACGACTTATAAAATTGAAGCATTACGGTCTTTACACAGTCGTTTATTTTAAATCAAAATGTTTAATCCGGATACTTTATCGCTTTTTAAAAATACGGAAACACCGTTTTATTTTTACGATCTACAGTTATTGAACCAAACCCTTATCGCATGTAAAAAGGCAGCGGATAAATTTGGTTTTCATGTTCATTATGCGCTCAAAGCAAATTTTAACCAGAAAATTTTAGATGCTGTATTTCAGCAGGGTTTTGGAGCGGATTGTGTTAGCGGAAACGAAGTTAAGGCAGCTATAAAAACGGGTTTTAATCCTGAAAAAGTAGTTTTTGCAGGTGTTGGTAAATCAGATCGGGAGATAAACGAAGCCCTTGATCTGGACATATTTTGTTTTAACGCCGAGTCAGTTCAGGAACTGGAAGTGATCAATATCCTTGCTGGAAAAAAGAACAAGATCGCCCGGATTGCGCTCAGAATTAACCCGAATGTAGATGCGCTTACTCATAAATATATAACTACAGGCCTTGAAGAAAACAAATTCGGAATAAATCAATGGGAATTAGCAGCTTGTGTAAATGCATTTAAAGAATGTAAATATTTGGAGTTTATGGGCATTCATTTTCACATCGGCTCCCAAATTACCAACCTGGATGTTTTTAAAAGCCTTTGCATTAAAGCTAATGAGATACATCAATGGTTTAATGAAAGAGGTTTTCAATTAAAAATACTAAATGTAGGCGGAGGTTTAGGTGTCGATTATCACCACCCCGATGAAAACCCGATTGTTGATTTTGATTCATATTTTCAAATCTTTGACAAATTTTTAGAACGTAAACCCGGCCAAGAAATTCATTTTGAATTGGGGCGTGCCCTGGTTGCCCATTGTGGTAGCCTGATTAGTCGTGTTTTATATGTAAAGAATGGATTAAAAAAAAATTTCCTTATTCTGGATGCAGGAATGACAGAGCTAATGCGCCCGGCCTTATACCAGGCTTATCATATGATTGAACGGTTGAACGGATATCAGATGTCAGAAATCGGAAGTCAAATATCAGATCTTAAATCTCAGGCCTCCAATCTTCTATCTCCAACCTCTAATCTCCAACCTCCGATTACCAAATACGACGTTGTTGGTCCTATTTGCGAAAGTACAGATTGCTTTGGCAAAGAAGTGGAACTGCCGCAAACTAAACGTGGTGATCTGATTGCGGTAAGAACAGCCGGTGCTTACGGAGAAGTAATGGCTTCGGGATACAACCTCCGCGACAGGGTTAAATTCCTTTATTTACAATAGTAATTTAAACAAGTGATTACTTCTTTCAAGAGATAGCAGTTATACTCTTTTAAAACTTAGTAACCCAGTTATGAGGCAACCCTTAAACGGTATTTCCATTAGTTATTAATTGTATTCACTGGTCTTTAATTTCAATCCATACCGGTGCATGATCACTTGATTTTTCCCAGCCACGCACATTCTTGTCAACTCCGGCGGCAAGCAAACGTTTGTTAAGTTGAGGGTTAAGCAAAAAATGATCAATGCGTAAACCCGCGTTTCTTGCATATGCATTACGGAAATAGTCGAAAAAAGTATAAATGGTTTCATTTGGATGCAACTTTCTAATGGCATCTGTCCAGCCTTGTGCGGTAAGTTCTTTAAATGCCGCCCTAACTTCAGGCCTAAAAAGTGCGTCTTCTACCCAGCGTTCAGGTTTGTAAACATCAATTTCGCTTGGCATTACGTTATAATCGCCAACCATTACCACAGGCATATCTAAAAGTAAAAGTTCAAGAGCATGAAAATGCAGACGTTTAAACCAACCCATTTTGTAGTCAAATTTTGGTCCCGGGGCGGGGTTTCCATTTGGCAGATAGAGGCATGCAACACGTATTCCATTTACGTTAGCTTCAATATAACGGCTTTGAAGGTCATCATTATCTCCTGGAAGTACCCTGTGAATTTCTTCAGGCTTTCCGGATCTTGACAGGATCGCTACACCATTCCAGCTTTTTTGCCCATGCCAAATTCCACTATAACCTGCTTCCAGTATGGCTTGAAAAGGGAATTTATCCTGCGGCGCTTTTAGTTCCTGCAGACAAACAACATCAGGTTTAGTTTCTTGAAGCCATTGGAGCAAAACAGGAAGGCGGCCATTTACCCCGTTAACATTATAAGTGGCTATTTTCATCAGTTAATTATCTAGTTAACGTAAAAGAATCTTTAAATTAATAAAATTCTGCCTTTGAGCCATCAATCCATGAGTTTTGTCATAGGATTTAAATAAATGCACTACTAATGAAGCAGGAACATGAACATTTTCAATAGTTTAAGTTATGTTTGGTGATATAATATTTTGATTTTTGCCCATTTCATATGTCTGATTTTCAAGTTGACCTTACAAACTGCGATCGTGAACTTATTCAAATACCTGGGCAAATACAGTCGCATGGATTTTTAATAGCCATTGACGATGAGTACATTATTCGTTTTCATAGTGATAACTTAAATAGTTTTATAAAGGAGATATCCAATAATTTAATTGGTCAGCCGATTGAATATATAGAATCATTTATTGAAAAACAACAACCTGATTTCCTTAAAAAGCTGGTTGATTTTGGCAAATCCAACAAAAGTTTCGAACAGACCAATCCTTTTCAAATCAGTATTAAAGGGGTTTCTTATTACCTCATTATTTCTACCGCTCCTGGCTTTTATGTACTTGAATTTGAACCCGTTATTTTAGATTTTGTGATGGACGTTCAGAAGATGATCGGCCGTTCAATTACGGAGGTACTGGCTGATGTAGATTTAAATTCTTTACTTAATATCGCTGCCGCGGAAATTAAAAGCACCATACTATATGATCGTGTGATGATTTATAGATTTGCCAGTGATGGCCACGGTGAAGTTGTGGCAGAAGCTAAAAACGAGGATTTAGACTCCTGGAAAGGATTACATTACCCAGCTTCTGATATCCCAAAACAAGCCCGCGAGTTATATAAATTAAATTTAACCAGGCTGATTGCTGATGTACACACTATGCCATCACGTATTTCAACCGCGGCTACAAACCAACAACCCTTAGATCTTACCAATTCACAACTTAGGGCCGTTTCTCCTATTCATATTCAATATCTTAAAAACATGGGTGTTGCATCCAGTTTTAGTATTTCCTTATTAAATAAAAAAGAATTATGGGGATTGATTGCATGCCATAACTATTCTCCCCGCTCTATAGATTTTAAATCAAGGGAATCATCCAAGCTTATCGGGCAGATACTGTCTTCGGCATTGGTATTTAGACAGGACAAAGAAAATCATGAAATATATGAGATCTATAAAAATTACCTGGATCAACTAACCAAGCAACTTCAGGAAAGTGATAGTATTGAAGAAGCATTAATTAATAAACAGGTTAACCTGTTAAATGCAGTAAATGCAAGCGGAGCAGTTTTGCTGTATCAAAAAAAAATGTTTAAGCTAGGCACAACGCCTGATGATGCACAGTTAACTAAACTCTTCAGATGGATTAAAGAATCAGAAAAAGATGCACTTTATTTTACGTCTTCACTTTCTGAGGAACACCCGGAGGCCGGCTCATACCGTAAAGTAGGTAGTGGGATGTTATTGTCTGTGCTATCAAAAGAACTGGAAGAATACATTATCTGGTTTAAGCCAGAGTTTATCCAAACAATTAAATGGGCAGGTAATCCCGAGAAACCTGTGGAGATCAATGCAAATGGTTTTGCACATATCTCTCCACGACATTCTTTCGATGCCTGGTCTCAAACAGTGTCTGGAAAATCAGATAGCTGGGGTGCTGAAGAAATAAAATCTGCCATGCGGCTAAAAGCAGAAATTATGTTTGCCGTTAACCTCAAGGCGGCAGCTATACGCTTGTTAAATGAAAAACTTATAAAAGCTTATGAAGAACTCGATACCTTCAGCTTTACCATTTCGCATGATTTGAAGAATCCAATTTCGGCAATAAAGGGTTATTCACAATTGCTGGAAAGAGATAAAACGATCAGCGAGTTTGGTAAAACTTTGGTTAAGAGCATCACAGAGCGAATCAATAAAATGAATTTAATGATCAATGAAGTGTTGGAGTATTCCAGAATTGGGAGATCTGATGAACAATTTAAAAATATTGATTTAAAAGTATTGATAAATGAAGTAATTAAAGATTTAGACCAGGTTTATCTTACAGATAACCTAAAAATTACAGTTGCTGAAACTCCGGATTTACACGGAGATATGGTGATGATGAACCAGGTTTTTTCTAACCTGATTGGGAATGCCGTTAAGTATTCAAGAGGTTCAAATCCTGCTTTAATACATGTTTCCGGTGAAGTAAACGGATCTGAAATACGCTATACCATTCAAGATAATGGCCTTGGTATTGAACAAAAGAACTTGACAAAAATCTTTGAACTTTTTAACCGCATGGAAAATGCAAAATATATAGAGGGTTCTGGTGTGGGATTGGCTATTGTAAAACGGATTGTTGACAAGCACAAAGGAAGGATTTGGGCAGAAAGCGAAATAGGCAGGGGAACTACATTTTACGTTTGTTTTAATAAAGCTGTATAATTTTGGAAATCAATCCATTCGCTGAACCTCAAAAATGTATGATTTGCTGAGTCAATAATCACATTTTCGTGAGCCATATTTGATGGTAAATCCATTGATTGCTTAAAAAAATGCCACATATTATTTGTTTCATCTCCGTATCCGTTAAAGAAAGACAAGCTATTGTCGTTATCAAAAGCCAATTGTTTTTTGATCATTTTACTAATAATTTTTCCTCCTAAAGTAGAACCTTCTATCACATACAAAGCACCCAAAGCCTGGAAATGATTATTAATTTCTGGCAAAGCTTTAAACTCTGCTAAAATTGGTAAAGCAGCGTTTAAGTAATTTAAATCCTCTGCTAAATAAGAACTTTTACGTCGAAGATGATAATCCGGCAATGTCGTTAAATCCAGATGATTATTAATTAAGGGTTCCAATCCGCCAAAAAAGCTGTAAAACAAGTTAATAAGCTTTACATAATCCTCTTGTGTGTTTACTGATCGGATACCGCTAATAATTTTCTTTTCTAAAATTTGATGATTAAGGATGGTTGTAGTTTTAAGTTTTTGAGATAACATAGATTGATTAATGGTAGCCTGATTTTTGAACAACCTACAACATTTTGTTAAGATTATCTAAAAAAATTAACTCAATTGTAAATGTAACCTTAACTATCATTCCGGCATTTCTTAGAGAATAGAACGCTGCTGAAAATTAAAAAATGGAATTTATATTGTAAAAATACTTTCCCGGGTTTATTAAACGTCTTGAAAGATTTTTAAACAGGGGTAGCGGGATTTAGTTATTAATGTTGCGCTTAAAAATTCGGGTGTTTCCACTGTGGTTATCCTTGGTACTGTTGCCGGATTGCTCACTATCCTTAATATCAATACTTCCCAAATTATCTAAAATATCGGCAACTTCTTCAGCCTTGCCGGCAGAAGAAACATCTACCGAAACCACGCTACTTTTTTCAGTTGAATTTGAATACCGTTTAACTTCATCATCGTTATCAAACAACGATTTAAAAAAATGAGTAATCCCGTTCTCTTCTGTATTACTTCGATGGTGATTAATATCTGTTTTTCGGGTGGAAACGGTTATATCGTCTTTATCAAATCCTTTAATAGTTAAGTGTTCTATAGCAGTATGGACTTGACCAGACTGTTCAAAAACTGCTACCACTGTGTATGGTTTTGGTGGGTTCTGGGCCAACGCAGAAGTATTTAGTTGTTTGTTTCTATCTTCAAAAGATTGCCTTTCAGTAAAGTGTGCCCTTGTATTGTCTCGTGCTGAAAAATCCGCATTTGAGTTTTGCACTTTATCTCTGAAATTATCTTTTTCTTCAGACCTGTTTTGAGAAACAGTTTCAGGTTTAATATTTGCTGAAAAGTTGTTATTTGTAGCGGATAAGAATGTACTGGTAGTCAGATCAATTGAATTACGGCTGATCTTACCGGTTTCATAAGTGGGTAAAACCGCGATTTCGTTAGGCATTAAACCTTTATAAATTACATTCTTGTAGGCTACATTAACATCAGCGTATTCTAACGGCAACAAAACCTTTCTTTCTTTAAGATTAAGCTCATTTCTATTGAGATTAAGAACAATATAAACTGCTTTACGTGCGGTGGTATCAAAAATAATTTCATCAACTTCACCTAGAATGTTGCCATTCTCATTTTTTACCACCCAGCTACGAATATCAGACTCACCATCAGCAATTTCATAATTGCTTTTAGCAAGTTCTTTTAAGTGACTATAGTCATTGTTGTTAGTAGACATATGATTATTTTTAAATTATAACATTTTAAGAATGTACGGCAAAACCCAAAATATTTGCTGTTTTATTGTTAACAGCATTTAGATCGTTTTCATTATTATAATTATTTGTGTAGAGATAATAAACAACCGCCACAACAATTAAAATTAGTAAAAGCCATAACCACCATAGGTTTTTCCGTTTTTTTTGTAAATGAATTTCAGCCATTTTAGTTTTATTTTTGTTAACATATATTTTCTGTATATGGTTTTAAAATAGTCGCGGCACAATTAATTCAAATTAAATCAAAAATCTGAATTTGCCTTCTTAACGTTAATAAGTTTTAAATAGAATCAGGCTTAGTATTTGAGTAAATTGTATTTATTCCCTTTTACAGTCGTTGTTTACAGTAAACGAGAGATATGAGAAAAGACATTAAAATAAGCGGATTGGATGCCATCGGGTTGATAAGCGACCACCCTGATGGAACTTTGTTTAAAGGTAAACGGACTATAGAACAGGATACCATTATTAAGGTATGGCCCCACACAGTTGATACTCATAACAAAGAAGACCCTTATACATTTAACTACAATAAAGAACTTAAAAAACTTAAGAGTATAAATCTTTCACCTAACATTCATGTAGCAAAAATAATTAGTGTAGGGTTAACCGAGCAGGATAACTATCCTTTTGTAGAGTCAGAATTCATTAATGGGCCGGATATTGAGAATCTTTTAACTTTTCCTAAAAACCCGATATTCCAAATAAAAGAAGTAATAGAACTGGCATTGCAAATGACTGATGCTTTGGCCCATTGCCACACGGCCATGGTTAGACACGGAGGCGTAAGCATCAATAACATACGTTTAAACCTTGAAACTGGTTATTACATACTGGTTAACTTCGGTAGATTATTGCTTACTGATGAACAAAGAAAAATTGAAATATTGAATGCAAGATCCGTAGAGTTTTTGGCACCGGAACAAAGAAAAGGCGAATTATTTTTTGAAACAGACATATATAGCTTAGGTCTGGTTTTGTTTCAGGTACTTACGGGTAGTGTTTCCGAAAACATTTCTTCAACATTAGCAAAATCAACAGAAAAGGAAGCTTCATCGTTAACCATTTCACAACAAATTAAGAAAAACAGAAAAGATAATTTGCCATTTAGCTGGTCAGATTCAGAAAAAGAACTTGAAATGGAAATTCCGGAATTTCTGATAAAATTAATATCAGATTGTTTAGAGCCCGATCCGGATAACAGGCCAAACAATGGGATTAAAATAAAAGTAGCTTTACAAAAAAATCAACAATCAAATACGAGCACTGAAATTGCAATTCCAAAACCAATTGCAAACAAAGAAGTTGCTTCATCAAATCTTCCATCAAAAACAGATGATGAAAAAGAATCTGAAATTAAGAAGCTTAAAGCCCTCATCATCCAAAAAGACGGACAGCTTGATGTTTTAAAATATCAAACCGCAGATTATAACCCTGATAGTAATAAACTAAGTATTTCCAGACCAGTTTTTTTTACACTTCTTGCAATTTTAGCCTTATTCGGGATCATTGCTACCTATGCCTACTTTTTTCGAAAGCCTGATACACAAAGAGTGGCCTCAAGTTACAGCAACAATAATTTGTCATCTTCTGATACAACCACAGATATAACAGATGATATGTATGCCGGCAACATGACTCAAATTGATACTGCCGAGCTTTTAAGATCCTTGCCGCCCATCCCGCAAGAAGAAGTTCAAAAGGCTGAAAAACAGGTGAGAGATGTTACAAATAGTAAGAAATCTGTAATTAAAGATCAAGTTCAAGAAACTTCAGTAAAGAAAGAGCTAAGGTTTAAAATTCGTCCTAAAAGACAAACAACACCCGAAAAAAAAGATGAGACAGGTAATAATCTGGAGGTCTACATTCCTCCAGTAAACAGAACGCCCAGATATCGATTGATAGGTTCTAAAGCTTATTTTTATGATGAGCCTGATGTAAGAAGCCGCAGACCCGTTTACATTGGTAATTCCAGTGACTCTGAATTTATCTCAACCCGGGATACCAACGGTTTTATCTATGTTGTATTTTTTAATACCGACAAACAAATAACCCGTGGATGGCTTAGAAAGCAAGATCTCCGAAAAATAAATTAATACCCGTTAGTAGACAATCCTCCCACATTTATAACAAAACCAATTGTAAATACAGAACTTCCTGCAGTTAAAAACTTTCTGTTTTTCAAACCAAAATTACTTCCGCTGGTGTACTGCAACTGAACGGTTTTATTTAAAGCCATTCTGGTAAAAAATACAGGCTCGATAAAAATATTATCTTCCACAGGCTGTAAAATGTCATTCCTGATAAATTCTTTCATGGTTACACTACTAATACGAATAGCTGTTCCGTAATTAAGCGGAAAATTTTTTCTGAATAGGGTTAGATTTTTTTGATCTTTTGAACTGTAATTAACCTGTAAAAAGTATTTCCTAAAGGATATTTCCTGGCGGTCAGCGGTTATTAATCCGAGTTCTGTATTTTCTTTTACAGAACGATCGCTGCTTCCTCTACCAAGCCCTGCGTAAATTTCAAGAATCCGATTGTTCTCAGGTCCGAATGTGGTAAAATAGCCTGCACCTGTTTCCAACAAGGATTGCTTAAAGTCTTTTTTCTGGCGGTTGTTGCTCATGGCGGATGCGTTTAACAGTACACCAAAATGATCTGATACAGCATAGGCTGAATTAAAACTTGCGTTTCCTTTTAAAGATATATGACCGCTGGCACTTAACTCGCCTTGCGAACTTAACATAGGTGTATTCGGGACATTTGGAATGTACAGCGACGAACAGGAAGACAATAAGATGCCAACTGCAAAAAGATATATGGCTTGTTTCATTATAAAAGTAGTTCTTTGTAAATAAACGATCTGACACTATAAACCAAGGGCAAAGATAATTTTAAACGGCATTATCAGCATGGTTTACGGTTTTAAAGTCGCGGTTCTTCAAACCTATCTTTTTCATGTGGGTAACCTCAACCGCAAAAACTCCAAAATCTTCCATCACCTTTCCCTGCATTTTGTAAAATCCACTTCCCAGGAATGGAAATTTTAACAAATTTTGTGGCCAGTGGACCGTATCAAGCCAATCACCAGCCTGATCTAAAAAGGTACCGAAAGCCATGCGATCATTTTTCAAAGTCCAGGAGTCTTTAATGGTTACTAACTGACCGATAACATTTACGGGCTTTCCTAATTGGCCGGCCAGATCTTTTGCAAAAGTTAAGCCCCGCAGATCATCATCTATCAAATCAAACGAATTACCCAGCGGATAACCCAAAATTTCTATCTCATCAAAAGCATCATCAAATGGATAATTCTCAAAGTCTGGCAACAAAAATTCCATTTCAGGTTCATGGAATAAAACCGAAGTAGTAACGTAGTCATGTGCCCGCTTTTGAAAGAAATTAGCTTTCCAAAGAAGTTCTTTTTTATTCATTCCGGTAAAACGTAAAGCGCCAATCCGAATCAGAATATTTAGTTGCTCCAGGCCTGCCTGAGTTCGTTCAATAAAATCATTTAAACTGATATAAAGTCCATTTTCACGTTCAGAAACAATTTTTTGAATCAGCGTATTGGTCAGTTTCTCAATATGTACAAAGCCTGTAAAAACATCTTCCCCTGATATGCACGTGTAAATTTCGCTTCTGTTAACGCATGGAGCATGAACTTTTGCACCGGCCCGTTTTAATTCGTGAAAATAGAATTGGGTGCGATAAAACCCACCGAAGTTGTTTATAACCGCTACCATGAACTCCATCGGATAATATGTTTTTAGATACAAACTCTGATAGCTTTCTACTGCAAAACTTGCAGAATGAGCTTTACTAAAAGAATAACCTGAAAAACTTGCTATCTGCCGCCATACTTCTTTGCTGATATCCTCGGGATAACCACGGTCTTTGCAATTAAAAAAAAATTTTAATTCTATTCTTTCCATTTCAGCCTGTCCCCGGTATTTACCAGACATCGCTCTACGCAAAATATCCGCTTCGGCCATATCCAAGCCTGCAAAGTGGTGAGCAACCTTAATCACATCTTCCTGGTAAACCATAACGCCAAAGGTTTCCTGCAGTAGTTCTTCCATTTTGGGATGCAGGTATTTCACTTTATCCGGGTTATGGAAGTTGTGGATGTACTGTTTCATCATACCTGATTGTGAAACACCGGGCCTGATAATCGAACTGGCAGCAACCAGTGTTAAAAAATCATCACATTTAAGCTTAAGTAATAATTGCCTCATTGCCGGGCTTTCAATATAAAAGCAACCGATGGTATCAGCAGTACGGATTTTTGAGGCAACTTTTTCGTCCTTAATAAAATCAGCCACACGGTCAATCTCAATATTAATACCTTTGTTTTGCTTAACGAGGCGAATGGTTTCTTTAATGTGTCCAAGTCCGCGCTGGCTAAGGATATCGAGCTTGAACAAACCGATCTTTTCTGCGAGGAACATATCCATTTGAGAAGTTGAAAAACCTTTCGGGGGCATTTCTAAAGCAGTATAAGCAAAAATTGGTTTCTCAGAAATGAGCATTCCACCTGCATGTATGGAGTGGTGGTTGGGAAAACTTTCAAGCAACGTTCCATATTTTTGAATGGCCTTTTGCATCCGGTCATCCGGCATTTGAGATTTATTATTTCTAACCAGTTGATCAATCTCCGCTTTTGGCAAACCAAGCACTTTTCCTAATTCCCTTATAATAGCCCTTCTTTGAAACGTACTGTACATCCCCAGCAGCGCAACGTGTTCATTTCCATAACGTTTAAAAATGTAATCGATCACTTCATCGCGATCTGTATGGCTAAAGTCTATATCAAAATCCGGGGGTGAAGTACGGTGCTTATTTAAAAAACGTTCAAAATACAAGTCAAGGCCAATAGGATCTACTTCCGTGATCTGCAATGCATAAGCAATAATTGAGTTGGCGCCGCTTCCTCTTCCCACATAAAAAAAATTTCTGCTTCTCGCATAGCGGATCACATCCCAAACCATCAGATAGTAGGCATTAAAGTTCATCTCATTAATTACTTTGAGTTCTTTTTTTACGCGATCAGATATCTCTTTACTTCCTTTAGTGTACCTGCGTTGTAAACCTTCAAGTGCCAATTTGCTGAGTAAAGACCGGTCGCCATCATGCGTTCCGGTGTAAGTCTTTTTATTTTTGTCTGTATGGAGTACTGTGTTGATAGTACATTCTTCGGTAAGCCGGATAGTACGGGCAATGATTGCCGGATGTGCCCTGAAGAGGCTCATGAGTTCGGCCTCTGGAATAAACATTTCATCGGCGGCAGCCATATCTGTTGACGATAATTTAGTTAACAGCGTATTTAAATCTATGGCCCTGAGTAAACGATGTAAATTGTAATGAACCTTATCCTGAAAAGTAACCGGTTGCCTGATCACATATTTTTCTGGATATTTTGAAACCGGCACAAATAAAAGTTTGTTTAGCTCGGATGATTTGATTCCGATCAGCTCATTTTGCAATAATTCTTCCGGGGCTATTCTTCCGAAATGGTATATCACATATACATTTTCATTTGCTTCCGGTCTAACCGGAAAATTTTCTTTGGTGGTTTTATAATGGGATAAAAAACGGTTAATATGAAGCAGGCCGTCATCATTTTTTGCGATAAGAAGATAACAGAACAAGTTTCCGTTATGAATTTCGGTTCCTAAAACCGGTTTTATGCTTTGCTCTCTGCAAAAATCAACAAAATCCCAGGCATCTGGTGTGCCGTTTATATTGGATAAACCTAAACTGCGGATACCAAGTTCGGCGGCTTTTAATACCAAAGCTTTGGTACTATAAGTTCCGTAACGGTAACTAAAATATGTTTTACAGTTTATGAACATGATTTTTTTTTAGATCTCCAGAAACGGCCCTGCAAACCGCATGTTCGCCATACCGATTGCGAATATGATCCAGTGCCTGGTATAGTTTTACGCTTTCTTCTGTATCTGTAAATAAATTTATCTGCTGCACACCGTTAACCAGATGACTTAAGCGAACGCCAAGCAATCTTACCAAAAGTCTTTTATCGTACAGTTTTTTGAATAGTTCTTTTGCGGTTTGAAGCAAAATTTCATCAGAAGAGCAGTAACTGATTACTACCTGTTTGCTGACCGTATCAAAATTGGCATAACGTAGTTTTATGGTTATGCAGCCACATAATTTTTTCTGTTTGCGAAGTTGAAACGCCACATTTTCTGTCATCCGTACCAATTCAGCATGAAGAAAATCCATGTTAATGGTATCATTTTCAAAAGTTTCTTCCTTTCCGATACTTTTTTGTTCGGAATAGGGGATAACCGGGGATTGATCGATGCCGTTGGCCTTACGGGATAGATCAATCCCGGTTTTACCAAATCGGCTTTGGAGCATAACAGGGGGTATTTCACTTAAGGTTTTTATTGTTTCTACACCCATCTGGCGGAGAAGATTTGATGTTTTATCGCCAATACCGGGCATTTTATTTATGGATAAAGGCGCCAGAAAAGGTTTTTCATTTCCAAAATCAATTTCCATTTGTCCGTTAGGCTTTGCTTCATTGGTACCTATTTTAGAAATTAGTTTATTTGACGCCAGGGCATAAGAAATTGGAAGTCCGGTTTCCCGGAGAACTTTCGTTTTCAGTTCGCCTGTAAATTTTTTGCAGCCGAAAAATTTATCCATCCCGGTAAGGTCCATGTAAAACTCGTCAATGCTGGCTTTCTCTAATACTGGCACTTCCTGGCGAATTATATCAGTAACCAGGCGGGAATAATGACTGTAGCTATCATAATCACCTCTAATTACCTGGGCTTGCGGACAAAGCCGTAAAGCAAGTTTCATTGGCATGGCACTATGTACGCCGTAAGCCCTGGTTTCATAACTACATGCGGCTACAACACCCCGGTCACTCATGCCACCTACAATTAGCGGAATGCCTGCAAGCTTGCTATTTTTTAATCTTTCTACACTTACAAAAAAGCTGTCCAGATCAAAGTGAGCAATATATCTGCGATTATTTAAGCTTAACATCATAATAAATAATAGGCTAAATTACTAAATATTTTAGCAATCAACAGATTCGATTTATATTGGTTTAGCTATTTAAATTTATTAAGACATCAAAATATTTTGCAGATTCTAATCTTAGAAACATAAGTTTCTAAAAATCAGTGAGATTTCAAACAAAATTCCGAACTTTGTATTGCGCAAAATTGCAACAAGAAAAAATATGAGTAGACCAACAGAAACATTTAACAAAAAAGAAAAAGAAAAAAAAAGATTAAAAAAGCAGCTTGACAAAAAAGAAAAAGCCGAAGAAAGGAAAGCTACTTCATCCAAAGGCAAAAGCCTTGACGAAATGATGGCATATATAGATGAAAATGGCAACATTTCCTCTACACCTCCTGATCCCAACAAAAAGAAAAGATTTAACCAAGAAGACATACAGATTGGGGTAGCCAAACAAGTTGCTACAGAACCTGAAGGTCCAAGAAGAGGTACAATTACTTTCTTTAATGAATCAAAAGGTTATGGTTTTATCAAAGATCTTGATACTCAGGAAAGTGTTTTTGTACATATTAACGGACTAGTTGACCCGGTTAAAGAAAACGATAAAGTTACGTTTGAAACTGAACAAGGGCAAAAGGGGCCAAACGCAATTTCTGTTAAAAAGGTCTGAAATATTAGTTTATAAATTCTCCCAGATACCGGCTTAAAGCAAGAACCGACATCAAAAAAAAGCATTCTCTCCTAAGGGAAAGAATGCTTATCGTATAAGTTAGGCTTAATTCAGGCTTAACTTTGACTATCGTGACCTTGAAGTTTAACCAACTTGTTGTAAATGCCTAATAAGAGAAATGGTGCTGGCCACTGACCAACAAATAAGGCATCCTTACTTCTACCCATTATTTTTAAAGCAAGGGCTATCCCAATTGCACTAGCTGCGGCCCATAAAAAAACATCTGAAGGTATTTTTGCGGTTTGATCCTCAATTGCTCTTGCAACAGGTCCTTCTCTTTTCTCGGGGTTTACTGTTTCTAACATAATTTTCCTCCTTACAATTTTATTTTAATTAACCTTTCAACAAGTAATATTGGGCGATTGTTTAAGATAATTGAGTTAATAAAAAAATAAACAGTATTAATTATTGACAGGGCTTAATCGATATATGGTTCCAGGCGATTCTACAGCAATGTATATAAATCCGTCTGGAGCTTGTCTTACGTCTCTTATACGACCAATATTTTTAAATAATATTTCTTCGTGAGTTACTTTATTATCTTTTATAACGCTTCGATTTAAATATTGGAACCGTAAAGAACCAGAAATCAGGTTTCCTTCCCATTCTTTATATTTGTTGCCAATAACAAAAGTCATCCCGCTAGGCCCAATTGACGGCGTCCATTGAAATAATGGCTGTTCCATTCCTTCCTTTTCTGTTTTAGTATTGGGCCCCATGGGTTTACCGTTGTAGTTAATCCCATAAGTAATTTCTGGCCAGCCGTAGTTTTTACCGGCAGTAATTATGTTTATTTCGTCGCCACCTCTTGGGCCGTGTTCGTTCTCCCAGATTTTTCCGGTCAGGGGATGAATGGTCATTCCCTGAGGATTTCTGTGGCCGTATGAGTAAATTGATGGCGATGCTCCGGAAGTTTTTACAAATGGATTGTCGGTTGGGATGCTTCCGTCAGGTTTAATGCGGTGGATCTTACCCAGATCATTGCCTTTAAATTGTTGTGGGTTTTGTTTTTCATTTCCTCTGTCTCCAACCGAAAAATAAAGAAATCCTGCTTTATCAAACTGCATTCTGGAGCCGTAATGATGTCGTGTTGCTGAATATGGCCCGGCCACGAATATATCTTTCTGGCCACTTAATTTCCCATTTTCAAATTTCGCCCTCATAATGGCTGTTGTTGCCAAATCTTCAGTACCCTCTTTTTTCCCTTTTGAATAGGAGAGATATATTAATTTATTTTTAGGATACTCCGGATCTAAAACAACATCAAGTAATCCTCCCTGACCGTCTACCACTGCTTGAGGTGCTCCTTCAATTTTAGATTTAACCCCATTTTTACTAACATGATAAAAGTCACCGTTTCTGTCTGTAACAAGCATTTCATTGCCCGGCAAAAATGCCATACTCCACGGAATATCAAGCCCTTTAACAACCGTATCCAGACGAATCGTGATGCTTTCTGTTTTAAAAACATTGCTGGTCGGTTTGTCAGATGCTGCGTAACGGTCAACATTTTTAATTCCCGTTAAAATGTAATCAGAAATTTGATATATCTCCTGATCTGTAAATGCAGAATCAAACGCAGGCATTCCACCATTTTGGTAACCATTTTTAATGGATTTAAATAAATCAGTACGCATATTGCCGTGCTTCCATTCGCGATCTACAAAAGCATTCATTTTTTGGCCATGGCAGCCACTGCAATAAGTTTGGAAATGAGCAGCGGCCTTACCGAAACTGGTATCCTGCAAAGATTTTATCTTACTGTATGTAACCGCATGCTTTGTTTTTGTTTTGTTAAAGCTGAATAACAGAATCGAAACAGATCCGATAAAAATTAGAGTTATGAGATATTTTAACATATTTAAGTTTGATTTCGAAGTATAAAGGTAAAGTTTAACAAAATGTTTAAATAGCTGTGTAAAAATTTAATAGGGGATATCATTATTGTTTATGCCAACAAAGCGTTTTAAAGCATAGCTTATAAAATTTGCTTCAATTTAAGGTATTACAGCAATATGATCGTTTAAGCATCTTTATCCTCATCATTAGTTATCATTTGCATAACCTTACCAATGCTTCTATATTTTTCTGTTCATGCTGCAAGTGATGCAGGTTGCTTCGTTCTGAAGATTTTTTTTAAACGATTGAAAATACTATAGATAACTGGTGTCCTTGTTGCAATTCCTCAGTAAACAGTTTCAAAGTGCTAAAAAACACAGCACTATTTAAATATGATGTACCGCGTAATCAGTTTCTGTGCGTATCTCCATCATTACACAAGAAATATGGTGATCCACTAATTGAAACCAGAAATGATCGCTGTTAAGCTGATCTCCCAAAATTAGGCGTAGCGTTTTAATCATTTTAAGTGTGCATTTCAGAAAAGGTTATTTGTTTGTTGTTGCGGTATTAATTAGTGCAAAATTTTATTACAGCCCAGTTATTTCCTCATTTTTTCACGAGCTAAAAGGCCTGTTACAAATCATATAAATTTTAGAAGAATTTAAGTTCAAATTTGATACACAAAATTTTAAACAATGTACACCGGCATACAGTTACTCTAATTGAACAAAATGACTAAGTATCGGCCACACAAATTGAATTCCTAAAATGATGAGTTTAAATTCTTTTAATTACAAAATACCTCTACATGTTCGTTTTGCGGATATTGACTTATTCGGGCATGTAAATAACGCTGTATATTTAACCTATTTTGAGATTGCCAGATCAAGTTACTGGTCTGAGGTAATTCAGTGGAACTGGAATGAGATGGGCATCATAA